>CAZWHH010000448.1:0-2425 GCA_964633615.1 uncultured Bacteroidales bacterium
CTGTAGAAGCTACCAACCAGGGCGCTTATGATTTTATCCCAAAACCTTTTACTCCCCAGGAATTAAAAGCAGCACTGGAAAATGTGACAAAACATATTTTCCTCCGATCCATGACCCAAAAAATGAATAAGGAGGGAAAAGAAGTGCGCTTCCAGTTTCTTTCTGTTTTGTCCCATGAATTAAAGTCACCCCTGAATGCCATCGAAGGATATATGAATATGATGAAAGAACGCCAGGCAGGGGAAGAACTGGAGAACTATGATAAGGTTATTGACAGGTCGCTGGAGAGGATAAAAGGAATGCGTGCGTTAATCATGGACTTGCTTGATCTGACGAAAATACAGTTTGAGAAAAAGGAACAAAGACTGGAACAGGTTCATCTTAATCATTTGTTGAACAACTCAATTGAAGCTATTAATCCATATGCAATTCAGAAGGATGTGACAATAAATGTACATGCAGATCAGGATATCTACATGAATGCCGACCCAAATGATATTGAAATTGTGATGAATAACTTGATATCCAATGCGGTAAAATATAATAAGGACAAAGGAAAAGTTGATGTTTGCCTGGAGAAAAAAAAGGATGGAATTGAAATGACATTTCAGGATACAGGAATTGGAATGAATCAAGAGGAACAATCAAAATTATTTAATGAATTTTTCAGAGTCAAAAATGACAGAACTAAAAATATCTCAGGGAGTGGACTTGGTTTATCTATAGTAAAAAAAATAACAGACCTCTACAAAGGTGAGATAAAAGTAAATAGTAAACCAGATAAAGGGAGTACCTTTTTTATAAAAATACCTGTAAATTAAAAATATTCAGATATGAAGACATTACCCGAAAAAACAATAGAACGATTAAGTGCTTACAGAAGGACTTTATTAAATTGTTTGTCAAATGGCAAAGATTATATTTTTTCACATGAATTAGCTAATCTGCACAATATCACAGCGGTTCAGGTAAGAAGAGATATTATGCTTATTGGTTATTCCACTACTTTAAAGAAAGGGTATGATGTAAAAGAACTCATAGACCTCATAGGCGAGATATTGGATTCCCGGGAAGGCATTAAAGCAGCAGTTGTGGGTGTAGGTAATCTCGGACGTGCTATTACAACATATTTCAGGGGCAAGCGAAGCAAACTGGAAATAGCAGCTGCTTTTGATACCGATCCGGAGAAGATAGGTCGTGTGATTGCAGGAGTGAAGTGCTATTCTGTGAACGAAATGGAAAAAATTATCCGGGAAGAAAATATTTCCATAGGAATTCTTACGGTACCACCCGAATATGCATCACAAGTTGCTGAGAAATTATGTGATTCCGGAATAAAAGGGATACTCAATTATACTTCGGTGCCTGTGTCGGTTCCTTCAGACATAGTGATTGATAACTACGATATGACTACTTCACTTGAAAAAGTCGCTTATTATGTCAAACAAAAAATTGAATAATTCGTAAACCCGACATTTTTAAATGAAGATACACAGAAATTTTGATGAGACAGGGGATATAAAAAATCCCGTGGTAACCACAGGGACTTTCGATGGCGTGCATATTGGCCACAAAACCATCCTGAACCGGTTGCGAAAATTAGCCGATGATATAAATGGCGAAACTGTATTGATTACTTTTCACCCTCATCCCAGAAAAGTACTTTATCCACAAGGAGCAGGGAAGGATCTCCAACTGATCTGCACCCGGCGTGAAAAGATTAATTTACTGAAAAATACCGGGTTAGATCATTTAATCATTGTTGAATTTACTCTTGAGTTTGCCAAAACCACTTCAAAAGAGTTCGTAGAGAATATTTTATTACACAAACTGAAAGCAAAACGAATAGTGGTAGGCTTTAATCATCACTTTGGTCATAACCGGGAAGGAGACTATGCTTATTTATACGAATTAGCTAAAACCCATGATTTCGAAGTGGAAGAGATTCCCGAACAAGATATTGAAAATGAAACAGTTAGCTCGACCACTATTCGGGCTGCATTAAAAGAGGGGCGAATTCAAAGGGCCAACGCCTACCTGGACCATTTTTACATGGTCATGGGGAAGCTTTCCGACGGTCATCCAAGGTGCAGAGAAATTGGTTTTCCTACTTATGAAGTGAATATTGAAGAAGATGTGAAACTGATTCCCCCCAATGGAGTCTATGCCATTAGTTTAATACATTGTCATTCAAAATATAAAGGGATGCTGAATATTAAGAAACATGATGACAAAAAGGGAATTTCTTTGGAAACACATCTTTTTAATCTTGATTCGGATGAAAGCTTTCTGGGTAAAATAAACACCATTTTTTTTCACAAAAGAATGCGGGATGAGTTGAGTTTAAATGATTCTGAAAAGTTTAAATTACAACTTCTCTCGGATAAAGAAGAGATAGAAAATTTAATTTACTGACAAAAGTTTT
>CAZWHH010000449.1:0-2422 GCA_964633615.1 uncultured Bacteroidales bacterium
ATTTTTAATTTTACAAAGATAAAGCAAAAAGGAAACCCATGAAAATTCATTTTATAGCCATTGGTGGAAGCGTCATGCATAATCTTGCGATTGCCCTTCATAAAAAAGGATACCAGGTAACCGGTTCGGATGATAAATTCTTTGACCCTTCCAAATCGAGATTGGAAAAATATGGCTTATTACCTGAAAAGGAAGGCTGGCACCCAGAAAAAATAGATCTTAACATAGAAGCTGTCATCCTGGGCATGCATGCACGCGAAGACAATCCGGAACTGATAAAAGCCCGCGAAAACGGAAACAAAATATACTCTTTTCCTGAATACCTTTATGAACAAACTAAGAATAAGACACGGGTCGTTATCGGGGGCAGTCATGGCAAAACAACAGTTACCTCAATGATCATGCATGTGCTGAAAACATATCATCATCAATTTGATTATATGGTTGGTTCACAGATTGAAGGCTTTGAAACAATGGTAGGTCTCAGCAATGAATCCGACATTGCAGTCTTTGAGGGTGACGAATATCTTTCTTCAGCCCTGGACCGGCGTCCGAAATTTCACCTCTACAAACCTCACACTGCAGTAATTACTGGCATTGCATGGGACCACGTCAATGTTTTTCCAACCTTTGAAAATTATGTAAAACAATTTGAAATATTTACTTCTTGCATTGAAGAAAATGGAACGTTAATTTATTATGAACCAGACAAAATAGTAAAAAATATTACGGAAATAGCGTCCAAAAATCTTACCAAAATTCCTTACAAGGAACATCCGTTTATTACAGAGAATAACCAGACATACCTTCTGAATAATCATACACAAATTCCTGTTAGTCTTTTTGGAAAACACAACATGGCAAACATTGAGGCGGCCCGGAATGTATGCAGTAAATTGAACATTTCGGATGATAATTTTTATCAGGCCATTCAAAACTTCAAAGGGGCTCAGAAACGACTGGATCTTATAAAAGAAAAAAACAATCAAAGGGTCTTTTTCGATTTTGCTCATGCTCCATCAAAGCTTAAAGCTACTGTAGAAGCTGTTAAGTCGCAATATCCTTTGCAAAAGCTGGTTGCATGCATCGAATTGCATACTTTCAGCAGCCTCAACAAATCATTTCTGCCGGAATATAAAAATACCATGAAAAAAGCCGACCAGGCTGTTGTTTATTTTAACCCAGAAACCCTTAAGCACAAAAAACTGGAAATGATTACAAAAACAGACATCCAGGAAGGATTTCATTCGAAAAATTTATTGGTGTTTGATAATGCGAAAAAATTACAATCATACTTACTGAATGAACAACATGGTGAAAGTAATTTTTTATTTATGAGTTCAGGAAACTTTGACGAACTAAACATTAGGGAATTATCCGAAAAGCTGATTTAAAAAGAGAGGTTGTGGAGACTACGGGATTCGAACCCGTGACCTCTTGACTGCCAGTCAAACGCTCTAGCCAACTGAGCTAAGTCCCCGATTTCAGACCTCAAAGTTAACATTTTTATCAAAACTTCCGAAAATTATTCTCAAAAAAGTTTTTCAATAAAGTACTTATAAATCCAACAAAATTTCTTTTACAGGTTTTATTTAATGCATATCTTTGCATTGGCTTTAATTAATTAAAAGGCTAATATGGAAACATTTACAAGTAAAAACCTCTTCAAGGACCGACTGCAATCTTTGAAAGTCCAAAATAAAACGATCGGATTTGTGGCTACAATGGGGGCTTTACACAAGGGTCATCTTTCACTAATTGATTGTGCAAAAAATGGTAATGATGTAACAGCAGCCAGTATTTTTGTTAACCCAACACAATTTAATGAAAGAGAAGATTTTAAAAAATACCCGAGAAATTTCGACAAAGATCTGGACTTTTTATCCAAACAAGGATGCGACATTGCTTTTACTCCTTCCGAGGAAGAAATGTATCCGGAGCCCGATAATCGTCAATTTGATTTTGGAGAACTGCAAAATGTAATGGAAGGTGCGCATCGTCCCGGACATTTCAATGGAGTAACTCAAATTGTCAGCAAACTACTGGAAATTATACAGCCCAATAAAGCGTACTTTGGGGAGAAAGATTTTCAGCAACTGGCTATCATCAGAGAATTAACCAAACAACTCAACTTAAACACGGAAATTGTTGGCTGCCCGATAATAAGGGAAACAGACGGACTGGCCATGAGTTCAAGAAACAAAAGATTATCCCCGGATGAGAGAAACAATGCTGCATTGATATCGAAAGTACTTTTTAGGGGGAAAGAAATGGCCGGTAAGAAATCCGTTCAAAATTTAAAAGAATGGATGAAAAACCAGCTAAACAAAAACCCATACATAAATGTAGAATACATTGAAATAGCGAATGAAAATAACCTGCAACCTATTCAAAGCTGGAAAGATGCAGAAAACATAAGAGC
>CAZWHH010000450.1:0-2408 GCA_964633615.1 uncultured Bacteroidales bacterium
TAAGTTCTATCATGGCTTCAGAATTAGGTCTGAATCCTAAACTTGCCAAACGTGCGGGACTGTTGCACGATATAGGAAAAGTACCCGATGACGAACCGGAACTGCCTCACGCAGTGTTGGGTTTGAAACTGGCAGAAAAATATAAAGAGAAACCTGAGGTTTGTAATGCGATTGGTTCCCACCATGAGGAAGTGGAAATGTCAAGTCTGCTTGCACCGGTTGTTCAAGTGTGTGATGCTATCTCCGGAGCCCGACCAGGCGCCAGAAGAGAAGCAGTTGAATCTTATATTCAACGATTACGGGACCTGGAAGAATTGGCTCTTTCTTTTGAAGGAGTAACTAAAACTTACGCAATACAAGCCGGACGGGAACTGCGAGTGATTGTCGGAAGTGACCAGATAAATGACAATGATGCGGATAAATTATCATATGATATTTCAAAACACATTGAAAACCAACTAACTTATCCGGGTCAGGTCAAAGTAACGGTGATTCGTGAAAAAAGAGCGGTCAATTATGCCAAATAATCTTTTTTAGTTTAATAATACTTTAAAAGAGCCTTAATTCAAGGCTCTTTTTTATTTTGTTCTTTGGAAAACATTCGTTTTTTTCTTTACTTTTGTTGTTCATTAAAAAAATACGGATTATGCAAAATATTCGGATGGTCGATCTGAAGAAACAATATGAAAATATTAAAGCGGAAGTGGATGGTGCAATTCAGGATGTGATCAATTCAACGGCATTTATTAATGGACCTCATGTAAAAGAATTTCAGGGGAACCTTGAAAAATTTTTAGGTGTAAATGCTGTGATACCCTGTGCCAATGGAACTGATGCTTTACAAATCGCATTAATGTCTCTGGATCTCAAACCTGGAGATGAGGTAATTACACCTGACTTTACTTTTATTTCTACAGTTGAGGTAGTGAAATTATTAGGACTTAAGCCCCGTTTAGTTGATGTTGATCCAGATACATTTACAATTGATATCGAAAAGTTAGAAAGAGCTATTAATAAGAAAACAAAAGCCATTGTACCTGTCCATCTGTTTGGCCAATGCGTTGATATGAATGCTGTTATGAATATTGCTGAGAAATATAATATTACTGTCGTTGAGGATGTGGCGCAGGCAACCGGGGCTGAATATAATTTTAACGGAGACTGGGAAAAGGCCGGAACAATAGGGCATATTGGTTGCACCTCATTTTTTCCGTCTAAGAATTTAGGATGTTATGGTGATGGCGGGGCCTTGTTTACAAACGATTATCAAAAGGCTGAAAAAATAAGGACTATTGCTAATCATGGTTCAAAAATTAAATATTATCATGATGATATTGGTGTGAATTCAAGATTGGATACCCTGCAGGCAGCTATTTTGAACGTAAAGTTGAAATACCTGAATGCTTATAACCAGGCCAGGCAGAAGGCAGCTGCTTTTTATGATGAAAAGTTAGGAGGATTGAAACATATTCAGACACCAGTTAAAGACAGAAATTCAAGTCATATTTATCATCAATACACCTTAGTGCTTGATTCTTCCGTTAGCAGGAATGATTTAAAAGAATATCTAAAAGATAAAGGGATTCCATCTATGGTGTATTATCCGGTACCTATGCACAAACAATCTGCTTATATTGAGGATCTGAAAAGTGAAGATAAATTTCCGGTTTCTGATAGATTAAGTGAGCAGGTTCTCTCTCTTCCAATGCATACAGAACTTACAACAGAACAATTAGAATGGATAACAACTTCAATAATTAATTACTTTAAATAATTGAATGATTATGGATTATTTTGCACACGAAACTGCTGTTATTGATGAACCCTGTAAAATTGGGAAAGGTACAAAAATCTGGCATTTTTCTCATGTTATGAAGAATGCAGAAATTGGTGAAAAGTGTAATCTGGGTCAGAATGTTGTGGTTTCACCTGATGTTGTTTTAGGGAAGAATGTAAAAGTACAGAATAATATATCTATTTACACCGGGGTTATTTGCGAAGATGATGTATTTCTGGGACCCTCTATGGTCTTTACAAATATTTCAAATCCCCGCAGTGCTATTATCAGGAGAAGTCAATATGAAAAAACTTTGGTAAAGCAGGGAGCAAGTATTGGTGCCAATGCAACCATTGTTTGTGGAAATACTATCGGAGAATATGCCTTCATTGGAGCAGGAGCTGTGGTGATAAGAGATGTAAAACCTTATGCACTTGTAGTGGGAAATCCGGCTAAACAAATTGGCTGGATGAGCCAATATGGTCATCGCCTGCATTTTAACGAGGATAATGTGGCCATTTGCCCGGAAAGTAAGGAGCATTATAAACTCACCGGTGATTCGGTTGAAAAGATAGAATAAGAAACTGTTTTGATTTTATTTAAAAATTTTACTTTACCAAATTTTGAAGAT
>CAZWHH010000451.1:0-2405 GCA_964633615.1 uncultured Bacteroidales bacterium
AAAGCCGCATAGGGGGTACCTTGTGGGAAAAACCACTGCAATACATAGAAAATTCACCGGTTTTTTATGCCCCAAAGGTAAACACTCCCTTGCTTATGCGCCACAATGACGGGGATGGTGCTGTACCATGGTATCAGGGCATTGAGTATTTTGTTGCATTAAGACGCTTAAGCAAACCGGTCTGGATGCTGAATTATAACGGGGCCCCTCATAATGAAAGAGCCAAAAGCCCAAACTGTGAAGATTTGAGTAAAAGAATGAAACAATTTTTTGATCATTATTTGATGGATGAACCTGCTCCTGTTTGGATGGAAGAAGGAATTCCGGCTTTGAAAAAAGGTAAAACAAAAGGATTTGAATTGATGGAATAGCGTTTTTCTATTTTTTGAAACAAGAAAAGTCTCTCTGAATTTGGTTTCAGAGAGACTTTTTTTAATAATTATTCTAATCTGTTTTTGTAAATTAATCTACTGATTAGAAGCTCACGTAAAGCAATAGCTCAGAATAGAATGAATCGTATTATTTTTTGCAGTCGAGCTTGTAAATAAAATAGACAGAAAGTGCGATGATACCCAAAAATAAGCTGAAAAAAGCAGGATACCCCAGTTGATGAATAATCCAGCCTCCCAAAAGAGGGAAGACAGAAGGGATAACACTTCCTGCGCCGGAAAGACCTGTATAAAGAGCCCGGTTTTCATTGCTGGAAACTTCAAGCAAGACTCCGTCTATGGAAACTTTATGTAATGTAAAAACCACACCTCCTCCCAGAAATGCCAGGAAAAATAAATTTGAAACAGGAACCAGATACACATAGGCAGGAATTAATAATGCAAGAATTGAGGTAAGGTATAATAATTTCTGGTATTTGACTTTTCGGGCATAATAGTATAGAAGGCTGCCAATAATCACACCTCCTGTGACCTTGAAAATCAGGAAGGTACGAATGGCCTGACTGCCGGCTTCGTAATTTTCCTTGGCAAAAAGAATTAAAAAAGGCATCAATGCCAGCACAATTCCTTGTGTGTTGATTAACATAAGGTAGTTTGCGAATTTCTTATTGCTTTTGATCTCTTCCCAGATCACTTTAAAATATTCTGATAAACCGGTAATTTTAATTGATCGGGCCGGTATCTCTTTTGCATTCCAGAATCCAATAGAGGCTGAACCGAGTGCAAGGGCTGCAATACCAAAAAGATAAGCATAATTGGCAGGATAGGAATTTGCCACAAGCACTTTGCCGGCCAGAAAGGCTGAGATAAAAACCCCGACACTCGAAATAACCTGCCGCAGACTAAAAAAGGATTTTCGGCTTTCCTGGAAAACCGATTTACCAAGTATGTCGGTATAACTGATATTTGCAAATGCCCCGCTTATGCTGAAAATGGTTATCAAAAAGAAAATCATTCCAATAATAAAATTTCCCATCATCGTTGAAGAATAGAAAAACAGAACCGCCAGTCCTGCCAAAGCCATGATGCGCAGGTTAATACCCAGCAGGAGGAACCCTTTTTTAAACGGTTTATTATTGATAAATGAAGCAAAGAAAAGCTGGGCAAATTTTGATCCACCCACAAGGATGGCTGTCAATAAACCTACGTGTATTGATTTTCCTCCCGCATCAATCATCATGGCAGGGATGATGGTGTCCACATCCATGAAATTTTTTGCAAGAGCCAGAAAAACTGCATGCCACAGAAAAAATCTGTAGTTAGAGCGCGATATGGAGGATGTTAATTTCAAATTGAAAATTTATTTTAAGGCATTGCAAAATTAATATTTTATAAACACATATAAATATCAGGATGTTTAATAATGTTTGTTTATATACATTCAGGTCTTTATTAGTAAAAAGATTAAGTGGATAAATGATCATTGGGTTGTTTTGCTTAATTGAACAATGTAATAAGGATTACACCGGCAATCATGATAATCGAACCTGTGAGTCGCTGTTTTAATCCTTTTTCTTTGAAGAAAAGCGCTCCGAATAATACACTCATAAGGGCGCCTGTTCGTTTGATGGAAATGACATAAGCTACAAGGGTCATACTTACAGCGATCATATGTACTACAATCATGAGCCCATGAAAAAAACCAATACCAAAAAGGACTTTGTAATTTTTACGGATCTGTTGGACTTTATTTTTAGATTTGATCAGGATTACCGGGACAAAACCAATCGTGATAAAAGCGTTGATGGCTACCGGCCAGAAAAATTCGGAAGAGTTTTGGATGCCTACTTTATCAATATTCGAAGTAATACTCCAGATAAAAGCAACCAATAACATCAGCCGGGGCCCTTTTTCATTTAACAGGGCTTTAAAAGGAGCCAGGTATCCTTTGCTTTTTTCTTTAAAATTAAGTGAATAAGAACCTGCAACAATCAGGAATATTCCAATGATCCCAAA
>CAZWHH010000452.1:0-2398 GCA_964633615.1 uncultured Bacteroidales bacterium
ATATTTTACCTGACAATTTAACAGTTATTCCAATGGAAACCCGGCCATTTTTTCCAGGAATTACTGTTCCTATGGCCTTTTCTGGTGATCAGGCTATTGAAACGATAAAAAAGATTGCGAAAAGCAATTATCCATTCCTCGGTTTTGCCTTAATTAAGGAAATAGATGAAAAAAATTATTCGAATTCTTCACTCTTTGAAGTAGGAACTGTTATTAAAATTCATAAAATTATTTCTGTAGATGAAAAAGGCATACAAATTTTGGCCCAGGGCTTACAACGTTTTAAAAAGGTGAAGAGTATCAGTACTGAGCCGAATATTATCTGGCAGGTACAATATTTTAAAAACCCTGATGAAAAACCTTCCGAGGACCTGAAAGCCTATACACTATCAATTGTTTCTTCTGTAAAAGAATTATTAAAATTAAATCCTGTTTTCCAGGAGCAAATAAAAACTGTGTTGAATCAAATCAACATTGATCAGCCGGGCTTGTTGATGGACCTCATCGCTTCGATGCTTACAGCTGATGGAAGCAGATTACAGGAAGTTCTTGCTGCTTTTGATCTTTTCAAAAGAGGAGAACTTCTGCTTATCTTGCTTAAAGAGGAAATTAAAAGATCACATATACAGGAAGAGATTCAGAAACAAATCAATGAGAAAGTTTCTAAACAACAGCGGGAATTCTTTTTACGTGAACAACTAAAAGTAATTAAAAAAGAACTTGGAATAGAAAAGGATGATAAAGAATCTGAAATTCAGAAGTTTAAAGACAGAATGAAAGATTTAAAACTGACCCGGGAGGCTTATGATGTAATTAACGAAGAAATTGAAAAAATGCAGGTTTTAGAACCGAGTTCTTCTGAATTCCAGGTAACAAGGGCTTATTTAAACACTTTAACCGAATTACCCTGGGGTAAGTTTTCAAAGGACAGATTCGATATAAAAGAAGCCAGACGTATTTTAGACAGGGATCATTATGGCTTGCAGGATGTCAAAAACAGAATACTGGAGTTCATTAGCACGGTGATAAAAAAGGGACGTCATTCTGGTTCTATCATCTGTCTTGTAGGACCACCAGGGGTTGGAAAAACTTCTGTTGGCCGCTCAATAGCAGAAGCGATGAATCGAAAATTTTTTCGCTTTTCCGTGGGAGGTATGAGAGATGAAGCTGAAATTAAAGGACACAGGAGAACTTATATCGGGGCAATGCCAGGAAAGTTGATACAGAGCCTCAAACGAACAGGAACTTCTAATCCTGTGATCATGCTTGATGAAATTGATAAAATGGGAGTAAGCTTTCAGGGTGATCCGGCCTCTGCTTTATTGGAAGTATTGGATCCCGAGCAGAATAAAAATTTCCTTGATCATTACCTGGATGTTCGCTATGATCTGTCTAATGTACTTTTTATCACTACAGCCAATCAACTGGATACAATATCAAGAACCCTGCTGGACAGAATGGAAGTAATCAAATTGCCAGGCTATATTTTACAGGAAAAAGTACAAATTGCTAAAAAGTATTTAATCCCCGAGCAAATTAAAGAGCACGGACTAAGTAAAAGTGAGATAAATATTAAAGATCAGGCCATTGAAAAAATGATCGATCAGTATGCCCGTGAAGCGGGAGTTCGCAGCCTTGAAAAACAAATTAAGAAGATCATGAGGCAGGTGACTCTTAAACAATCGGAAACAGGGCAAAAATCATTCACTGTTTCACGGAATAATCTTGAAAAATTCCTGGGCAAACCAACATTTACGAAGGAAGAACTCTATTCTAAGAAAATATCGGGAATTTCTCTGGGATTGGCCTGGACATCCATGGGAGGAGCCACTATGTATATTGAAGCAAGTGCTGTTACCAGTAAAAATCCCGGATTTAAACAAACGGGCCAATTGGGTAAAGTAATGCAAGAGTCCTCAGAAATTGCTTATTCATACATTCGATCTCAGTTATGTGCGAAGAAAGAGACAGGGAATTATTTTAAAAATAATTTTATACACATGCACGTACCTGCAGGAGCCACACCAAAGGATGGACCCTCAGCAGGTATTACTATGGCATTAGCACTTTATTCGCTTGTTAAAGATAAACCGGTTCCCAAAAATCTGGCAATGACAGGTGAGTTGACGCTTACCGGAAAGGTGCTTCCTATTGGAGGCATTCGGGAAAAAACAATTGCTGCCAGAAGAGTAGGAGTAACAAACCTGATCTTTCCAAAAGAAAACAAAAAAGATTTTGAAGACCTTCCTGATTATATAAAGAAAGGACTGAATCCTTATTTTGTTGATTACTTTGATGAAGTACTGGATGTTGCTTATAATCAAGTGAAAGATAAGTAAGAAGCTTAGAAACTGTTTTGATTTTATTTAAAAATTCTACTTCACCAAATTTTGAAGAT
>CAZWHH010000453.1:0-2396 GCA_964633615.1 uncultured Bacteroidales bacterium
CCGGTCCGACTAATTTGGGAGGAATATCCAACTTTGTAATTTTTGAAAGAATTCGATCAAAAGTGATGGAAGAACTCCATGAAAAGTTTGTGTTTTTTATAATATTGGCATGAAGGGTAGCTTCATATGCCTCCGATTCCATGGTTGCCGCGTTTACCCATTGTGTATTCCAGCCCATGTAGGCGGGCAATTCTTTCCGTAAAAACACATCCTCGGTTTCAGACACGGAGTAAACCATCTCCAAATTGAAACGTTCCAAAAATGAGGCATTCATAGCAAATTCGGTTTCTTTTGTTGTGGAAGGTTTCAGATTCTTATTCCCCAGATTTGACTTCATATAGTTCCCTCCGGAAGTGACTGTGTAAGCTTCATATTGAGCGGCAAAACCTGGTCTCTGTCCAGAAGTACCGTATGCAGACCTTAACTTTAACTCCTGAAATCCGGGTATATCAAAATCCTCAGTTATCCGCCAGCCTGCTGAAATACGATAATACGGGTGCCATCTGGCATCCTCACCAAATTTTGAAGAGCCATCATAGCGATACATAAAATCAAAAAGGTATTTTGAATTATAATCAACCTGAGCGATCCCGAAAACATTTTCTGCCCTTACTATTTCTTCCTGGCTATAGGAATGTTTTTCACCGGCAATAGCTTCCAGATTTGGATTCCCTGCAACCGTGAACTTCGTTCCATAAACTGAAAAATATTCAAAATGATAATCTTCATAAAGGTAGCTGAACTTTACATTGGTGTTCCAGTCATCAAACTTCTTTTTAAAGTGAGAGGTGAATTGCAAAGTTTGATTCATTACCAGGCTGTTGCTTTGATATAAACTGCCTTCTGACTTATTAAGCTCCCCTTTAACAGAACTTTTTACCAGGTAATCATAAGGTTCCAGTTCCCTGTTATTAGCTGTCCTTCTGTCAAAAGAATATCTCGCTTCAACAATAACAGCTTTAGTCGGATTAAACTCTGCCTTATAACTTCCGAGAATAATATTCTTATCCAGCTTTTCTTCAATATTTGCAAGTTGGTACAGAGGATTTGTCTCCTGATTATTCCAATGACTTGCATCCAAATCATAAGGCTCACCATTTTCCTCGTTGTTCCAGTTTAGATCTACATCGGGCAAAGTAAATAATACATCGAAAAAAGCGCCTCCATTAAAAAGGTTTACGCCTCCGGGATCCTGAGAGGTTATATTTGAATACATATTTGATGCCGAAAGCCTCAGGTAATCGGTAAGATCAATATCAATATTCGCCCTGATGGTTTTTCGATTGTAACCTTCTGTTTCTTTTACAGTTCCGCCTTGTTGATTATTCTCAAAAGAGAGATGGAAGTTGGTTCCCCCTGTTTTTCTGCTAATACCGACATAATTCGTATAATTTTGTCCTGTCTTAAAAAATTGTCGTTGCAAATCATTAGTAAACGCGTAAGGGTTATCAACATAGTGATCAGGATCAATTTGTCTTGAACCATATATGTTTGGATTAGATCCGTGCTTATAACTTTCAGGGTAAATAACACCGGCATAATCTGTATATGTATTTCCCGGATTGTTAGGATCTTTCAATTGATATTTATGATGAGTTGCCAGATCGATGTAATTATTAACTGTATTAATGCCAAATTCATTCCGTACAGTTACTCTTGTTTCATCTTCCTCCAGAGACTTACCCCGACGGGTATGTATAACAATTACTCCATTTCCTGCCTTAGACCCATATAAAGCTGAAGCAGAGGCCCCTTTAACAACTTCAACACTCTTGATATCGTCAATGCCAATATCCCCAAGATTTCCCTGAAATATGATACCGTCAACTATTATTAATGGTTCCTGACTGCCTATCATCGTTGTAGCACCTCTTAACTGTATTGTGGCCCCGGACCCCGGTTGTCCCGATGCATTTGTAACTTTTACCCCGGCAACTTTCCCTTGCAGGGAGCTGGCTATATCAAGAGAAGGAGCTTTTAAAAATGTTTCTGAAGAGATCTTTTCAACAGAAACAGTCATCTTTTCCTTTTTTGTCTCTGTAGCAACACCCGAAACAATGACCTGACCCATCTCGATTGGCTTAGGCAATAATTTTATATTAATTGTATCACGACCATTTATTGATATATATCGGGTAGCCATGCCCACATAACTGCAAACTATAGCATCTGATCTCAACGGTATATTCTTAAGCGTGTAGTTCCCATCCATATCGGTAATGGTTCCAATATCCGATTGACCTTTGACTACAACAGTAGCTCCCGGTATAGGTTCTCCTGTTTTCGCCCTGACAACTTTCCCGGCAACCTGTTTTTGTGATAATCCCTGAAAACTTAAAAACAAAAAAGACAAAAGCAAAAGGGTTAACTTTCTCATAAAATGAGGTTTAGATAAT
>CAZWHH010000454.1:0-2384 GCA_964633615.1 uncultured Bacteroidales bacterium
ATGGAAAACATATTAAAAACCTGCGGCAAGATGCCGCGTTTAATGCGACGTAGCGAGACGCTACGCCGAACGGCAAGATGCCGGCGGTCCTTTGGGGCGCTGCAAGATTATATGATCCAAAGACTAAAAGCTTAACCCAGCACAGCGACTCTGAACAGGGTCATCTTAAAGAACATCTTCCAAATTTGTTAAATTAGAATTAAAACAAGACAAGAAAACCATCATCCCTTAAAACAACCGTGAAGTCCGGAACCCTTAACAAAAGAGGATTTTTACAAATTATAAATCCCGTAAAACATTATATTTCATAATTTTATAGATATTATTCTAAATTATAGATCTCTTGCGTTTTATCGTATAAATAGTTTGTTATATCCAGCCTGTTTACATACATTTGGAGCAAACAATAACACTTATCGCCTTGGACAGCAAATCTAAAGATCAGATCAAAAAGAAAGTTGAATTGTTCAATGATTTTGTACGAAAAGATGGGGGAAACCTCATATTAAAAGAAATTGACCGGGACAACAATGTTCATTTAGAACTGAATGGCGCCTGCCTGGATTGTCCGGTTGATAAAGAAGGGATCAGAATATCGATTGAAGAATCGATCAAAAAGACATACCCTTCGGTCCCTCATGTATATTTAAAACCGGGAACCCATCCGAAAAGAGATTGATGCCCTGCCTGGTGTGAGTTAAAGCATTCCTTTCGTTAACGAATAATTATCTTTTTGTATACAGAAGAATTCTCAAAAACAAATTCAAAGAAATATATACCGTGGGATAAGAAATTCACATCGATCCTCGCCTGATCCGAAATATTCATCTGTTTAACAATTACCCCATTCATCTTTCTGATAAATAGCGTTGTATTTTTCAGGGACTCTGAATCAAACGTGATGTAATTTGAAGCCGGGTTCGGATATACATTTATTTGGCTGGCAGGGATTGAACTGATCCCTGTCAGTGTGGTGTCAGAGGGTTGATCTTGGCTCTCTTCACCGGTAAGACAAACGACTTCAGTCACATTTTCGTCCACAATATCCACATGGCTCGTGTCAGAAATAAAGCCTGAAGCTTCAACGAGGTACCGAAGGTTATTTTCAGGTAAAACATTGCCGAAAACGACTTGCCCGTTGGATAATGTAGTAAGCGTTCTGTAACCTTCTATAGTCACTTTTGCATTTTCAATATAATGCCCATCCTCATCCGTTATAATAAACAAGAGGTTATTGCCTTCAAGAATTTTATCAACTACTGCAATTTTTACGCGGGCAGTATCCGAATTGTTCCCATCAGACACGATAACAGTGAGCATAAACTCACTTACTAACTCATAATCAATCGTTTCAGGATTGTTTACCCATAAAAGGCCGGTATTTCGGTCGACGTGAAAAGCACTGTCCTTATTGCCGGATAAAATTTCATAAAAAACCGAATTGGTATCTCCCTGAACAGATAAATTCAAATTCCCAACCATTTCATTTTGCAAAGGATTTTCAAGAATGGAAAACTGGTGATCATTTAACAAGGGAGACAAATCGTTGATATTTAGATTTATTTCCTGGGTTAAAGATCCACCATGCTGATCTTCTGTCTTTATTAAAAGAGAATATTCATTTTTCATTTCAAAATCAATGGCTTCTTTTGTAATAAGTTCGTTACCGTGAATTTCAAACAAATTATTATCAGTAGAAGAATCCTCCATTAATGAAAAGATAAAAGAATCATTCTCGTTTGGATCCTGGGCATCCAGAGATGTGATCGCTTTACCCGCGGCTATATTTTCCGGGATATTTGAAGTCTCCACTTCAATACCAGTTGGTGCATGATTGATAAAATAATCAATTCTTGAAAGCCCTTCTTCAGTGTTGGCCCATACAAATTGACTACAGACAGTTAAGTCGTTAATATGCGCATTTAGCATTCCCTGTTCCGTGTTAATATACGACCAGTTTTGTCTGTCATAAATAGTAATCCCATGGTTTGTTCCCATCCACATATTGCTATCTTTTTGCACAACAGAAGTTATGTTCGTGTGGATTAGTCCATCTGCAGAATCAATGGTTTCCCAGGTGGATCCATCAAATAAGGACAAGCCTTTTGTTGTTCCAAACCAAACAGTATTGTCTATATCAATATAAATGGTATTAACAGAATCACTAACCAACCCTCCGGAATTTTTGTGATTCTCAAAAATATCATTTTGATAACTGGTCACCCCTGAATAAGTGGCAATCCAGACCGTCCCATCCCGCGCCACCTGGATGTCCTTTATTTGATTTCCGGCTAACCCGGTTTCACTTGTGTAGTTATTCCAATTATCTCCATCAAAAACAGAAATACCCTTATTGGTACCAAACCATTTATTATTCGAAGAAT
>CAZWHH010000455.1:0-2371 GCA_964633615.1 uncultured Bacteroidales bacterium
TTCTTTTTTTCGGAGCAGATGAAGCTTCAATGGGAGCAAACCATTGCGCGTGGAGTCGCCTGAAGGTTCCGTTTGTATTAATGATGGATAATCCTTCATTAAGGAGACTCTGTAACTCATTATTTCCTTCTTTCACTGCAAAGCAGAAGGATTGTTTAAATATTTTTGTCGGATCCCCTACAAGCTTGAGATTCCTGATCCCATGTTCTTGCATTAGTTTAAGGGCAGTAAGCCTTTGGATAACCACAGCGTCATGTTTTCCCCGGGAAAGTTCTTTTAAAGCTCTTTTAAAAGTGGTGCGCTGAATAATCTGTGCATCCAGATTGATCCTCCGCAGAAACTCTTCCGCATTATCTCCTTTCATTACTGCCACTTCTTTTCCAACCAGGTCTTCAATGGAATGTATGTTTTTTTCACCTTCACGGACTACAATTGTACCATGCATCTCCAGGTAAGGAAAAGTGAAATCATACATACTTTCCCTTTCCGGTGTTCTGCCAACCAAAGGGAGTGCATCAATTTTTCCCCTGGCAAGATCATATTTTAATTTGTTCCAGGGGCCTGTCACAAATTCAACATCTAAGCCCATTTCATTTGCTGCGGCAAGGAAAAGATCTGCTGAAAAGCCATCAGCCTTTCCCTGGTCATTGACAAAGCAATAAGGAGGATAGTCTATTTCACAGCCCACTCTTATGGTTTCTGAAGTATCTCTGCTTTTATTGTCTTTTCCGATGGCTGGACAGGAAAATAAAAATAAGGTAAGAACTAACATAACTCCCGCAACGCGGCAAAAATGAGATGATTTGTATTTGCAAAGACCTGAATTCATTCTATTTTATGTAAATGAAGTGTTGTTTTGTGAATGAGTAAGTATATACGTTTTAACAAATTTCTTGTTTCATTTGTTTAGATGACATTTAAGGATAAAACAATAAAAATCAAATAACAAAATCTTTTATTTGAATGGTTTGAATGATTATTGGGAAATTTTACGAATTATTCGCATTTTTAATCCCTGATTAAAATTCATTTTATGCTTTGGAAGGTATTATTAATTCTTTTTTATGTTTTTTTCCCTATGGCCATCCTGTACCTGTGCAGGAAATATCCTTTTGTAAACAAGTTGGGATCTGTTGTAATTGCTTATGCGATAGGATTAATACTTGGAAATGTTGGTATTTTACCTGAAGGGAGTGGAAAAATTCAGGATGCTTTAACCATTGTTACGATCCCTCTGGCAATCCCGTTGCTTTTATTTTCTGCAAATATTCGTTCCTGGTTTCGAATGGCGGGTAAAACTTTCTTATCTATGTTGGCCGCATTGATTAGTGTAGTTATTGTAGTTTTTACCGGCTATTTGATTTTCAGGGGTGGGGGAATGCAGGATATCTGGAAAGTTTCAGGAATGCTTGTTGGGGTTTATTCCGGCGGAACACCCAACCTGGCCTCCCTGAAAATGATGCTTAATGTGAATCCGGATGTTTATATCATAACTCATACCTATGATATGATCTTATCAAGCTTTTATCTGTTGTTTTTGATTACCATAGGAAAATCTTTTTTTTCAATTTTTCTCAGACCTTTTCCTCATGGGTCAATTAACAGGAAAACAGCTTCTCGATTGGACGGGCAGGATCCGTATGAAGGGATGCTAAAAAAGGAAACAATAAAGCCTTTGTCAAAAGTATTTGGTATATCTGTGCTTATCTTTCTTTTTGCAGGAGGGATTGGCTTATTGGTTCCGGAAAATGCACAAATGGTTGTGGTTATTCTTCTTATCACTACATTGGGAGTTGTTTTATCACTTGTGCCCTCGATTAACAGGACACCGAAAACTTTTGAACTGGGCATGTATTTTATTTTGATTTTTAGCCTTGTGGTAGCTTCTATGGCTGATATAAAAGATTTTGCAGGAGCTGCTCCTAATTTGTTTTTCTATATCACCTATGTCATTTTTGGGTCTTTGATCTTACATATTATCATCTCTTCAATCTTTCGGGTTGATTCTGATACGGTAATGGTTACATCTACTGCTTTGATCTGCTCTCCGCCATTTGTACCTGTAATTGCGACTGCTATCCGGAACAAAGAGGTGATTATTTCAGGTCTGACTGTAGGGATACTGGGGTATGCAATCGGAAATTATTTCGGCTTTTTGATAGCTCAGGTAATTAAATTAATCTAAATTATTTTCCTTTTTCAATGAGGAAATAGGAGGCTGTTGTTAAAAAGTCTCTCACGTAGGGAATCTTAGCAATAAGTACCCCCTGGGTTTTGGGTTTTAATTTGTACTTGTACTTATAGATCGGGTTAAACAGGAATAATTTTTCACCCTTTATTGAATAGTTTTCCTTTGATATAATTTTTTTAA
>CAZWHH010000456.1:0-2369 GCA_964633615.1 uncultured Bacteroidales bacterium
CGTAAAATGTTCCCTTAAGAAATCGATTCCCTGTTTTGCGATAAATCCAGAACACTAGGTGGCCAATTCCAATACCCAAAAGAGCTCCACCAATAATATCAAGCGGATAATGAACACCGAGATATACTCTGCTGTAAGCCACTACTGCTGCCCAAATGAATATAAACCAGGAAAAATATTTATTCCGGAAAAGTAAAAATAGAAAGGTAGCAGCTGCCAAAGAATTAGCCGCATGCGAAGATACAAACCCGTATTTACCACCACAATCACCATTCACAATATGTACCATTTCATGTATCGGAGATTCAGGCCGGCATGGACGGAAACGCTGAAATACTTCTTTGAAAAGTTGAACAGAAGATTGATCCGCCAGGGTAATAAGAATGGCAATAAAAATAAGGGTTAATATTGAGTTCCAGCGGTATTTCCAAATAATATAAACGATGAAAATTCCATAAAGAGGATACCAGAATTCTTTATCGCTGATCCACCACATGATGGTATCCCATGTATCGGTATGAAAACTGTTTAAAAATAGAAATAATTTACGGTCCAGGGCCAATATCTGATCGATCATAAAGAATTAAGTTAAGCATTTAGTTCTTTCCAGATGAGATCTTTCATTTCAGAAAGACCTTCCTGGTTTATTGAAGAAATAAAAACATAGGGGACATCCGGTAAATCTTGTCTGGTTAAATCCTTCAGTTCCTCATCCAGCAGATCTGATTTGGTAACTGCCAGGATTCTTCGTTTATCAAGTAATTCAGGATTATGTTGTTTCAATTCATTCACAAGGGTTTCATAGTTCTTTGAAATATCATCACTGTCGGCTGGAACCATGAACATAAGCAAAGCATTTCTTTCAATATGTCTTAAAAACCTCAAGCCCAAACCTTTCCCTTTATGTGCATTTTCTATTATTCCGGGGATATCGGCTATCACAAATGATTTGTCATCACGGTACTGAACCATCCCGAGGTTGGGTTGCATGGTAGTGAAAGGATAGTCAGCAATCTTTGGTTTGGCGGCGGATACCACGGAAAGTAAAGTAGATTTTCCGGCATTAGGGAAGCCGACAAGCCCTACATCGGCAAGTACTTTTAATTCCAGGATATACCATCCTTCTTTTCCTTCTTCTCCGGGTTGGGCATGCCGGGGAGTCTGATTGGTAGATGATTTAAAATGAACATTTCCCAGTCCTCCCCTTCCTCCTTCTAAAAGAATCTTTTCCTCCCCGTCCTCAGTGATTTCCGTTAAAACTTTTCCCGTTTCTGCCTCTTTAACCACTGTTCCAAGAGGTACTTCTATAAAAGCATCCTTCCCGCTGGCTCCGGAACTCCTGCTCTCACTCCCGGCCAGTCCGTTTTCAGCAAAAATATGTTTGTTATATTTTAAGTGCAATAACGTGTAGTAATGTTTGCTTCCACGAAGAATAATATCACCCCCTTTACCTCCATCTCCACCATCAGGGCCACCTTTCGGAATAAACTTCTCCCTGCGCAGGTGTGCCGACCCGGCTCCTCCCTTTCCTGAACGGAAAAATATCTTTACATAATCAACAAAGTTAGTGGTTTCGCTCATTCTGACTTATTCAGAGATCAATGTGTAAATATCTTTATAATTTCTTCCAAGCCCGTCATAATCCAATCCATATCCCACTATAAAATCATTGGGTATCTCCATTCCAACATAATCTAGCTTAATGTCTTCCTCGCAGGCATCAGGTTTGTGAAGAAACGAAGCGATTCTGTATTCATTCAGGTGCAATGACTCCAGTTGCCTGGTAAGTTGTTTGATGGTTAATCCACTATCCACAATATCTTCCAGTACAATAACATTTCTCCCTTCCAGATCTTCGTTAAGTCCAATCAGTTCTTTCACTTTCCCACTTGAAGAAGTTCCCCGGTAGGAGGCAAATTTAACAAATGTCAGATACCCATCAATAGTCAGATATTTAAAGAGATCCGCAGTAAACATAAAAGCACCATTAAGGATGCTAAGAAAAACAGGAATCTCTTTATCCCTGAAATCATCACTGATCTGATTCGCAAGATGATGGACAACTGACTGGATTTTATCCGAATGGATAGAAATTTGAAATTCTTTGTCGTATAACTTAATTTTATTCATGTTTTATTTTTATTAGACGCATGGAACGTATAAAGAGAATTAATATATGTTTCGGTTGTTCACTAAAAAGGTTACTTTATTTTGCATGATGATATTTTTAAAATTTAATGATACAAAATTATATGTTACTTTCATCAGAAAAATGTATTTTTGATTCTGCAAAAATGCAAAATAAGGAAATAATTTACTTATAAAAAATTAAATTAATTCACATGGAACCAAAAGTAAGTATAATAATG
>CAZWHH010000457.1:0-2361 GCA_964633615.1 uncultured Bacteroidales bacterium
CCTGAAAGGCTATTTTAGGTTAGCCCGGGGCAACGCCCTGGGAATCGTAATGAGCCGGTTCTGTTCGCCCTGAAGGGGCAGGTTAAAATGAAAAATGAAAAAATTTCTCGCAGATTTTAACGCTGATGGACGCAGAGATAGTTTAAAGTTGATTCGTAGAAATAGCCAAAGAATTATAATAAATACACAGACCCTGCCAAAGCTGGAGCCCCGAAGGAGGGGCAACGCCCCGGAAAGCAATAACACAGGATGAAGCAAAGCGTAATCCTGTGTTGAAAAAACCAAAAATTAACAGAGCTCTGAAAGAGCGAAATCTATATTAAAAAACTCACACTGGCGCAAGCGTCCGCTTGTGCCCGATATGATGAACAGGAACAGTGGCAGTGCAGTTGTAGAAGGCAGCAAGCAAAAGGTAGAGGGAGATTTGAATAATAAGAAATGAACAACTCAACAATAAAAGCATTTAACCATTTAACAATAGAACAATAATCAGCCACATGAGGCATATAAGTACACATAAAAAACAACTAAAGGAAGAACGGCGCTGCATACTGCTTCCCACTGCATTCTAAATTCTACTCTACTGCCTAATGTCTCCTCCCACTTCTTCAGCAATCTTATCCCACGCCTGATGAATTAATTTTCCCAGGGCTTCATCGTATTCGATAATTGTTTTTCCGTCTGTAAGTGATTTTACAAAATTTTCGTTGTAGGGTATCTCTGCCAGGATTTTGATACCCTTCTCCCTGGCCCATGATTTAATTTTTTTTGAAACTTCCGGGTTAAGATCGGTTTTGTTGATGATGCATCCGGCCGGAATGGAGAAATTTTTTACCAGTTCGTATGCTCTTTCAAGGTCATGCTGACCGGATAAGGAAGGTTCTGTTACGATTACCACGTAGTTTGCCCCGGTGATTGATGCCGTTACCGGGCATCCTATTCCCGGAGTACCATCTACGAGGATGTAGGATGATTTTTGTCTTTCTGCTTCTTTTTTTGCCATACTTTTTACTTCAGTCACCAGCTTACCGGAATTATCCGCTCCAATTCCCAGGGCAGCATGAGCAAGCGTTGTCCCCATGCGGGTTTTGGAGAGGTATGTTTCTCCTGCAAGAGCGTCTTTCATTGTGATGGCTTGCGAAGGGCAAATATGAAAACAATACCCACAACCTTCGCAGTTAAGCTCATTTATTTGAAAGGTTTCGTTTATTACTTCCACAGCATCGAACTGGCATGCTTTTTTACATTTAAAACAATTGATGCATTTTTCAGGATTGATATATGCCAGCTGACCACTGTAAAAATCTTTTTTATTGTCAAAATCTGGTTGGAGCAGGAGATGCATGTCTGCGGCATCCACATCACAGTCGGCTGTTAAAGCTTTTTTTCCGTTGATTTTTGCGAACGATGCAGCAATGGATGTTTTACCAGTTCCTCCTTTTCCTGAAATGACAACTATTTCTTTCATTGGATATCTCTTTATCTATTATTTTTCTTTAATATGAAAATGGCTATTTGTTTCTGATTCAATACTTTGAATAATATGCATAAGTTCTTTCTTTACTTCCGGTATTTTTAAAAGAAGTTCGCCTTTTGCATATTCTTTTGCAATTTTTTTCATGTTTGGAATACGTCCGAGAACAGGGATATTCTCTTTTCTGCAAAATGTTTCCACGTCTTTTTTCCCTATCCCGTGGCGGTTGATCACAACGCCGAAATTTTTATCTATTTTTTTCATTGTTTCCACTGAAAGTTTCAGATCATGCAATCCAAAAGGGGTAGGTTCTGTAACAAGAATAACGAAATCTGCGTTTTTAACTGATTCAATCATCGGGCAGGATGTTCCGGGAGGCGCATCATAGATGAACAAGCTATCTTCCGTGTAGTTTTCTTCCGTGTAATCGATTGTTTGTGCAATCATTGGTACTGCCTGCTGTTCTCCAATGGTCAGTTCCCCTTCAATAAAATTCAGGCGATCGTTTTGAAAATGGGTCAGTTTCCCAATGAGGTGGTCTTTCATATGAAGGGCCTCCTCCGGGCAGAGGTCTACACAAGCATAGCAGGAGTGACAAAGTTCCGGGAAGACCAGGACGTTATCCGGAAGCATTGCGATGGCGTTGAAATTGCATACCTCTTTACATTTGTTGCAGAACGTGCATTTTTCCGGGACCCATTGCGGAATGGGTTTGTATTTTTTTTCTATTTCTTTCACCTTTTCACCTTTGATGAAGATTGCTGAATTGGGTTCTTCCACATCGAGATCAGCTAAGATCACCCGGGTGTTTGTCATCATTGAGCTGAGCAGAGTAGCCAGGTTAGAAGAGAGCATGGTTTTACCCGTTCCTCCTTTGCCGCTTGCTA
>CAZWHH010000458.1:0-2352 GCA_964633615.1 uncultured Bacteroidales bacterium
ACCAGGTTTAAATGGATAGGTAACTATACCTTTGTAATGGGGGATAAAAGGATAAGTGAAGGAGGCAGTGGAATGACAGATTCAAAACTTTTTTCAATATTTACCTTTCCTTTTATTGAGGGTGATCCGAATACCTGTCTTGATGATCCCAATTCTATTGTATTAACAGAATCTCTGGCAAAAAAATATTTTAAGGATAACAATGCCCTGGGTAAAGAAATTGAATTACTTGGATTGGGGCTCTTCAGAGTTGCCGGTGTTATTGAGGATGTTACGCACAGTCATTTTAAATTTAATTATTTAATTCAATTTGATTGGGCTGCTCGTAATGTATTTAACGATAATATTGATGAAATAGGTTCTTTCAACTACACCACCTATATTTTGACAAAGGAAAATATTAATGCACAGGAACTGAACCGAAAAATTAAACCATTTTTCAAGGATCATTCAGAGGGAAACTCTACAGCAGAAGAAAACTTTTCTACTTTATATTTGCAACCTCTAAAAGATATTTACCTGAAATCAGACATTTCTTATGATTTTACAGACCGCGGTGACATTAGAAATATTTATACTTTTTCAGCTATTGCTCTTATTATATTGATTATAGCGAGTATTAATTTTATGAATCTTACAACTGCCCGTTCTGCAAACCGGGCAAAAGAAATTGGTATAAGAAAAGTTCAGGGAGCGAGAAAAAAGCACTTAATAACCCAGTTTTATATCGAGTCGGCCATAATTACTTTTTTAAGTTTTATTTTAGCCCTTCTTATTGTAGAACTTGTTTTACCTGGATTTAATAATCTTTCAGGAAAAGAATTTACAGAGAATGTTCTTTCAGATCCTGTATTAGTTGTTTCATATTTTATACTGGCTGTTCTTACTTCAATTTTTGCAGGTAGTTATCCGGCTGTTTACCTTTCATCTTTTAAACCTGTGAAAATATTAAAAGGAAAACTGAGTGCGGGTTCAAAATCGTCGAATTTTAGAAGAATCCTTGTGATTGGTCAGTTTTCTATCTCTATAGCATTGATTGTATCAACTATTGTAGTAAACAAACAACTTAACTTTATAAAAAATAAGAAGCTTGGATATAATAAAGAAAATTTGATTTCCATTTATCGCCAGGGAGAGGTTAACAAACGTTACGATTTTTTTAAGAATCGTCTTTTAGAAAACCAGGATATTATTAATGTTAGTGGAATATCTAATCCCATGATTTATGCAGGCCCCAGTCTGACAGTTAATAACTGGGAAGGTAATGCGGGTGAACGCAATATTAGAATGCATTTTCATTCTGTGGATTATGATTTTATTGAAACGATGAATATTGAGATGATTGAAGGCAGAAGTTTTACGCACGATTTTAATAATGACTCTTCAACAGTTTTTATTATAAATGAGACTGCTGTTGAAAAAATGAATCTGGAAAAACCTGTAGGCGCCACAATGACTTTGGGAAATGCACAAGGGACAATTGTTGGAGTTTGTAAAGATTTTAATTTTAATACATTGCATCATAAAATTGATCCTTTGACTCTTCAGCTGAATAAAAATTATTGCAGAATAGCTTATGCAAGAATTAAAGAAGGTAGAGCAGAAGAAGCTTTAAATTATATTAAGGGTGTATGGTCAGATATTGAACCTAAGCATATTATGAATTATGATTTTGTTGATCAGAGGCTTAATCAATTATACAGGTCAGAACAAGGAGTTTCAAAACTTTTTAAATACTTTACAATTTTGGCTATCCTGATAAGTTGTTTGGGGTTGTTGGGGCTGTCTTCTTTTATGACCGAACAAAGACAAAAGGAAATAGGAATAAGAAAGGTTATGGGTTCGAAAGTTAGCCAGCTGGTTATTCTTTTAACAAGAGAATTTACGAGATGGGTACTTCTTGCCGGATTGGTGGGATTACCTTTAGGTTATTTTGCTATTAGAAAATGGCTTCAGGGTTTCCATTACCGAACAGACATTGAGGTTTATTTTTTCTTAGTATCAATAGGACTGGCTTTGCTTATATCTATTCTGACAGTTAGCATACAAACATACAGGGCATCTCTGAGAAATCCTGTAGATACACTTCGTGATGAATAAAACAGGGAATAAATTAAGTAAACGATTTGGTAGTAATAAAGAAAAGTAAAAGACATTTAAGATAGAATGTCTTTTACTTTTCTTTATTGGTTCTTTTATTTTCTTGAAAATGAGTCGCTAACACTAAGACTTTTTCGCCCCTTAGCTCTTTTCCTGGCTAATACTTTTCTGCCGTTTTTAGTCTTCATTCTTTCTCTAAAACCGTGTTTATTCTTTCGTTTTCTGTTCGATGGCTGAAATGTCCTTTTCATC
>CAZWHH010000459.1:0-2352 GCA_964633615.1 uncultured Bacteroidales bacterium
GATTTTTATCGGGAAAGTGAAAAAGCGCTTTACTTATCCGGCAGCTGCCGGACGATTTAGAAATTGTTGCATTTTACTGAATAGGTAGCCTGTCCCGCACACGGAGTGTCGGGAAGGTGAAATGCTAACAATTTCTTTGTCCCCGACACTCCGTGTACAGGACAGGCAGTGAGCGAGAATCGCTCAATTTGGGTTTTATTCAAAAATATTAATTCCATGGTTGTATTCCCAAATGCCAAAATCAATATTGGTTTAAATATTCTAAAAAAGCGGACAGATGGCTACCATAACATTGAAACAATTTTCTATCCTATAGGGGCTTCTGATATTTTGGAGATTAGCCCATCTAAGCATCTAAAATACTCAAATACTGGCATAAATATAGATAAGGGTGTACTTGAACAAAATCTTATCTTCAAAACTTATCAGATATTAAAAGAAAACTTTCAGTTGCCCCCCGTCAATGTTCATCTGCATAAAATAATCCCTCCCGGGGCCGGACTTGGGGGAGGTTCTTCAGATGCATCTTATACTCTAATGGTTATCAATGAATTATTCAATTTAAATTTATCCAAAGAAGCACTCACAGAATATGCAAGAAAATTAGGAGCAGATTGTGCATTCTTCCTGCAAAACAAGCCATTAATTGCTCATGGGAAAGGAGATCTCTTTGATGACTTGCACCTTAATCTTTCAGGTTTGTACCTGCTAATTGTTGTACCCGGAATATCAATAAGTACCAAAGAGGCATATCAAAATATTAAAATAAAAAAACCTGAAAAAACAATTAATCAGATCATTCAGGAAAAATCAATTGATCAATGGAAAGAAAATTTAAAAAATGATTTCGAAGATTATGTATTCTTAAAGCATCCGGTTATAAAAGAAATTAAAAAGCATTTATACAAAAAAGGGGCTTTATACGCCTCACTGTCGGGAAGTGGATCAGCCGTATACGGGTTATTTAAATCGCCTCCTCCTGGTGACTCTTATTTAAATAATTTTTGTAACTGGATAGAAAAGTTATAAAATCTACAGTTTCTCATAAATAGCTTCGGCATTGTCAATTTGACCACTTCCGTCATCCACCTGATAATTCCAGTCGATGCTCTGATAATCGTCACTTATATTACCTGTTCCGGAAAGAATGGTATAGGTCGAAATTCCTGATGTTGTAATTTCTTGATTTTCTATTAATTCAATCTTTTTTCCGTTTATAACCCCAACCACATTTGCTTCAAATCCTAATTGGTAAAAATTGGAAATAACGATTTGGCTCTCTTCTCCGGAGACTTTTGATATATTGACCTGGTAAACACTTGAAGGGCTTTTATAATATTGACTTGTCTCATTAACAGACCATTTTCCTTCCAGCGCTTTGGAAATTTCAATAGTTGAAGCATCATCCTTATCACATGAGAAAAGAATAAACAAACCGATAAATATTAGATGTATGTGTCTGCTCATTTAATTTTATCCTCATTGAGTCACTATAAAAACTGTTCAATCTTTTCCATTAGAAGATCCTGGTTAATCGGCTTAGTAACATAATCATCACAGCCAGCATCCAGACTTTTTCTGCGATCCTCTGCCATGGCATGAGCGGTTTGTGCGATAATAGGAGTTTCAGGTGACTGTTCTTTTATTTGTTTGGTTGCTTCGTGTCCATCAACTTCAGGTAATTGTATATCCATCAGTATAAGGCTAATATCTTCTTTTTCTTTAATCAGATCAATTGCTTCCTGACCACTTTTGGCTATCAGCACTTTGGCATTAGTATCAATAATTAAGGCTTCCAGAAATTTAGCGCTCAAGAGATCATCCTCCACTATAAGGATCGTTTTATCCTGCCAGTTATATTCCATAGGTATTGAATTGCTCATAGATTTTTTTCTTTTTGGATATTTTGCCAGATATGGGATTATAAAATAAAATGTGGTTCCCTTTCCTTCTTCTGATTCAAACCATATATCACCATTCAATAATTGTACCAACCCTTCCGATATAGAAAGACCAAGGCCTGTACCCCCATGCTCTCTCGTTTTTGTCTCATCAGACTGCCGAAAACGTTCAAAAATAATATCTTGCTTTTCTTTAGGAATTCCGTTGCCGGTATCCTCAATATAAAACTTCAGATAATTTTTATCCGATATATCTTCAAGGAAATATCCAAACTCGATATAGCCTGAATCAGTATATTTGATGGCATTGGTTAAGATATTGATAACAATTTGCTGTAACCTTATTTTATCTGAAAAGATCACTGCTTCTTCATCATTCAATCCTTTTTTTAGAAGAAGTTTAACCTGATCTTTATTTGCCTGTTCAAGCTCCTGCTCATAAATATGATAG
>CAZWHH010000460.1:0-2332 GCA_964633615.1 uncultured Bacteroidales bacterium
TTGCAAATTTACAGTTAGATTTTTTAAAAAAGAACCAAACATTTAAAAAATGATGATTCACAATCAACTTAATCTTGAATGGTTTTTTTATGCAGCACCTGTTTTATTTTATCGTATTTTATTATGATAACTAAAATTAAATACCCATGAAAAAACTATTTATTTTTACCATTGCCTTAATTATCGGAGGGCTAAGCTTATCCGCACAGAAAAAAATTCAGGCAGACGAAATTATTAAAATGATCAACGATAAAAAAAATGTCCGGCTTGAAAATTATATCATTCAGGGGAAATTAGGTTTTATTAAAATTGCGGACAAAACAAAAGAAAGATCAACTTCTGTATTTGGAGGAACGACTCAATATGATTGTCATGTAAAAGTTCCGGTTGTTTTCAGAAATTGTACATTCGAAGATGATGTAATTGCCTATTACAATGACGAAGATAACGATAAATTGTACAATGCCTTATTTCATGAAAATACCATATTTACAAATTGCAAATTTGAAGGCAATGCACTTTTTAAATATTCGGAATTTAAAAAAGATTCAGATTTCTCAGGAAATATTTTTAAAGGTTATGCTTTATTTAAATATTCCAAATTTTACACTCCCACTGCCTTTAAAAATTCTAAATTCCACAGTCATGCAAACTTTAAATACACAAAATTTAAAGAAAAGGCCAACTACAGCAATTGCTCTTTCGAAGAAGAAGCAAATTTTAAATACACTGTTTTCAACAATGAAATAAGCTTTGCTAAAAGTGTATTCAACGATGAGACCTCATTCAAATATACAAAGTTCAAAGAGTTTATAGACTTTTCAGATAGCAAATTTGAGAGAGAGGTAACCTTTAAATACACAAAATTCCCTGAAGGAGTATCATTTGAAAATGCATATTTTGATGATGATGTAAGTCAAAAATACACAAAATTTTATAAGCCATTAAAAATGGACAGGGCAACATTTGAAGATGATGTTGACCTGAAATATACTCAGTTTGAAGGCAGAGATTTTTCAAAATATCTGTTGGAAAATAAATAATAAAAAAATGATGGGTCAGGTAAGAGAAGACATTATATTTTGCTTCTCTTACTTACCTATTAAATTAATTTCCCGCATAAATTTTTCTTTGTACGCTTTTCCTATAGGCAGATTTTTTGCCCCTTTTTGACATTCGATAACAACTTCGTTGTCTTCAATCTTGTCAATATTACGAACATTTACTATATAAGATCTGTGAATTCGCTTAAAATATAGTGCAGGCAGTTGTTTCAATATAGATTTCATGGTAAAGTGAATAGTAAATTTTTGATCAAACGTGGTAATAACCACATAATTTTCCATGGCTTCCACCCATAGAATGTCATTGTATTTCAAGCGAATCAATGCGGAATCTTTCTTTATGAAAATTTCGTCATTTTCCTTTTTATTATATTCTTCGATATTATGACTATTGAGTGCTTTTTGCGCTGCCTTATAAAAACGACTATAAGTAATGGGTTTTAGCAGATAATCAGTAACCTCGTAATCAAAGGCTTGGAGTGCGTATTTTTCTTGTGAAGAAATAATAATAACCTGGGGAAGGTCTCTTACGGTATTTAAAAATTCAATTCCTGTCATTTCAGGCATTTCTATATCAAGAAATATCAAATCGATGGGCGTCTCGCTAGCATTCATCATATTAATCGCCTCTACAGAATCATGAAAAGAACCAATTGGGTGTAAAAAATCGGTCCTGCTTACAAACTCCTCTACAACTTTTAATGAAAGTTGATCATCATCTATTACTATACAATTCATAATCTGTTAAATATTTATTGATTGTTTTATAAAAGTACGAAATTTAATGACAAAAAGTTCTATTTATGTGATAAAAAATTATCAATTAAAAGATCAGATCGTTTAATTGATCTTTTCAGCCATTCAAGTTTTATTTCTTTCCTTTCATTTTCGGAAAGTTGCCAATGATCCTGTAACTTTTTTAGTTTTTCGGTTAAATGATACAATATAATAGCTGCAGAAACAGAGATATTAAAACTTTCAGTAAATCCATACATGGGAATCTTTACAAAATCATCGGCATTTTCAAGTACTACTTTTGACAATCCGTGCATTTCTGTGCCAAAAAACAAGGCTGCTTTACCTTTTTTCAGATCAAAATCATCCAGTTTTGTATCAAAAGTGTGAGGGGTTGTCGCTACAATACGATAATTTTCTTTTTTAAGATTTTCTATAGCCTCCAGGGTATTATTTTCCTTTTTATTAAATTTTTCCAGGGTGAGCCATTTTGAAGAGCCAAGAGCCACATCAGGATTTACATGATATTCATT
>CAZWHH010000461.1:0-2328 GCA_964633615.1 uncultured Bacteroidales bacterium
ATGGGCCGTAAAAACGTGATTTTCTCCGTCCAGGCTCCATATATGAACATGGTGTAATGAGTCCACTTTATCAATGGATAGAAGCTGTTTTTCAATCTCTTTCAGGTTCACATCGGCCGGAACTCCCTGAAGAAAAATAAGAAAGGTTTCCCTCAACCGTTTTATAATATTAAACAGAACATAGAGCGTAACTAGTATCGATAGAATGGGATCAAGAATATAAAGATCTGTAAATAGAAGCGCTATGCTAACAATCAAAACAGCGATCCAGCCTAAAACATCTTCAAGGAGATGCCATGCAACAACCCTCTCGTTTAGTGTTTTGCCTTTTTTAACTTTTAAAACAGCATATCCGTTTACTAAAATTCCGACAATGGCAAGAATCAGCATACCTTCTGCTTTCGTTTCTTCCGGGTGCATGATTCGTTCGGCTGATTCAGAGAGGATGAATATAGAACCAGAGATAAGAACCACGCTATTAATTAAGGCTCCGAGAACCGTAAATCTCTGGTAGCCAAATGAAAATTTTTGAGTTGAAGCCTTGCGTGATTTTTTATCCAGCCGCCAGGCAATTCCAAGTGAAAGCGAATCTCCCAGATCATGCAAAGCATCTGATAAAATAGCTACACTATTCACATACATCCCGCCTACAATCTCAAGTATGGTAAACCCTAAATTAAGGAAAAACGCAAGTCTTAAGTTTTTTGTACTCTTATGGTGTGTATGATTGTTAGACATCTGATATGTATTTATGAAATGATAAAAATTATTGAATATTGAGTTCTACTTGCTTCAAATTTATCATTTTGTTTTTAAATTTCATATTTATGGTGTTTCAATACTTCCAACCAAAGAGTTAGCGTTTTGTTTAATACGAATAAATTGTTAGAGTGGAATTTTAAATTATGGATAAAATATTTTCAGAACTAATCAGATATTTTTAACTTGCTGACGTAAAATAAATTTATGTATTACTCTGCTCAAATACTGGGGAAGGATATAGAAGAATTAACACTGGGGGATTTGGAAAATTATTTTCTGGAACCCCGGGCAGAGAATTCTATTTTGGAGTTTAAGAGCGGAAAAGTAAAAATAAGCAGCCTGTATAAAGAAATCAGTGCATTTTTAAATACTGAAGGAGGATTAATCATTGCAGGTTCACCTGAAGAAGATAAGTATTCCTCGGGGAAGTCCGAAAAACGCAGATGCCAGGGTGAGATGATCCCCACTCATTTCAAAGATAAGGAATGGCTCATGGGCATGATATCCACCAATATTACACCTCCCCCTGAAAACCTGAAAGTAAAACAATTTGAAAATGGAGACGGAACAATTTATGTAATTGATATCCCCCAGAGTCTGAATCCACCTCATCAGTGTATCGAAACAGGTAAATATTATATAAGAGTGCAGGATGCTGCCAGGCCTGCGCCTCATTCTATAGTTGAAGCTCTTTTTATGAAAAACAAAAAGCCCAGGCTGAACCTGGACTTGAATCTGAGGCGCGGGGATGCCGACACCTTTAATAATGTTGAAGTGGATATTGAGAATTTGTCAGATTACCCTACAGATCAGTTAAATTATTGGCTGCAGGTGATTAATGTGGAAGATATTGGCGAAGTGTTGATCGAACCGGATAATGATTATCAAAAAGAAATTCGTAACGGAATAATCAGTATTAAAGGGAAAACAGAAATGATGATTGTCCGGGAGCTGAAGCTTAAATTTAGGTTTGTAGTTAATAATAAACTTCAACCTTATATTTTATCATTGATGGCCTGGAATAAGGAGTCGGGTTTGATTAAGAAACACCGGCTATTTGACCCTGTAAATTTTTCCGATATCAAAATCAATTATTCAAATAATGGAGAAGCTGATAGTCTGGAAGATATGAAAAAGGTTCTGTCTGAGATTTTATCAGAATATGAATGAATATTTATGATTTTTAATTTTTTAATTGTATCTGTTGCAGTTTTTTAATACATTTAAAGTGTTTTATCAATTGTTACCCAAATCTAAAATTTAATACTATGGCACAGGAAACCAATCAAAATCAAGAAGAAAAATTTGATTTTTCGAAATTTTTACAAGATTCAAAAAATGTTCTTTTAGCCCCAAAAGAATATTTTAAATCCTTCAATGTAAAAGGAGGATATGTAGCTCCAATTATTAAAGCTTTAATTTACGGCGCTGTTGCCGGTTTGTTTAAACTCATCTGGAGTGTAACAGGACTAACTTTATTAGGCGGTGGAATTTTAGGTGGAGCTGTTGGTATTGGCGCCTTTTTCTTTTCCATAATTGGTGCAGTTATTGGTTTGTTTATTGGCG
>CAZWHH010000462.1:0-2327 GCA_964633615.1 uncultured Bacteroidales bacterium
CCAGCCACCGGATTGCTCAATTTCACCTTAAACAAAGGAAATAGCGACATTAGTATAACTGAGATAGCAAACCAGGCAAGATAATTCTGAAACATGGGATTTCCGGTATTCCACGACCACATATTGGTTTCTATGGCCACCGGCTCAAGCAACAAGTCGAAAACCACAAGCAACAGACCTCCTGCAGCTACCTGGAAAACAGGATTACGAATAAACCTGCTGACAAGATAATACCCACAGTAAACCAGGATGAGCCAGTTCAGACCAATAATAACAGGTGTATTAAACAATTGCCAGCCAAGCACCGTACTGTAACTGTATTGCCCGAAAATTTCACCGGAATAAACACCATAAGCTTCAATGGCAAAACCAAAGAGAAATATCAGAACAATCACAATGATGAAGGATAAATTCCATTTCTCATGAAAAGCAAGCAATATTAATCCACTGATTAACAGGCTGAATGGGGTTAACTTGACATACATACCCTGCAAGGAGGGTATGCTGATCCCCACTAATCCAACAAAGTAAATGATGAATAAAAAAATTCTCGCGATTAATTTTATTTTTTGTTCAGTCATATTTTTGATTTATGTTTTTTAAGAATATAATCGGAAACTATTTTTGCAGATGAGAGAGCCAGCGGAATTCCTCCTCCCGGGTGTACGCTTCCGCCGGTAAAATATAAACCTTTATACTTTTTGCTGTAATTGGGATGCCGGTTAAAAGCTGCAAATTTGCTGTTTGAACTGTTCCCATAAAGCGATCCATGATAAGAAGAGGTCTGTGCTTCTATGGAAACCGGATCATTAAATTTCTCTGCTTCTATGTGTTTCTCAATATCAATGCCCAGCATACGCTTTATCTTTCCTGCAATATACTCTCTGGCTTTTTTTCGTAGCTCATCCCAATCCTGTCCGGTGTTCTCCGGAGCATTAATCATTACATACCAATTTTCTTTGCCTTCCGGGGCATCTGCGGGTACAGCCTTTGAGCTAATAAAAATATATACAGTAGGATCTTCAAAAATGGTTTTTTTTGTGAACAAATGATCAAACTCCCCGGGATAGTCAGCCGAAAAAAGAATATTATGCAGCTTCAATTGAGGAAAATTTCCTTTTACTCCCCAGTAAAAGATCAATGCAGAAGAAGACTTTTCCGGTTTGAGTGTCTTTTCCAAAAGTTTACGATCCTTTAACAAGTGTTTGTAAAAGTAATTAATATCCGTATTGCTAATAACATAATCTGCTTCATGCATCCTATCCCCTGCCCTCACACCTGTAACCTTTCTTTTATCGATAACCACCTCATTCACCTCGGTATTAAAATGAAATGTTACTCCCTCTTTCTCTGCTTTGCTTTTAAGCGAGCGCACTATCTCATAAATTCCTCCTTCAGGAAAATAGGTTCCCAAATTATGCTCAAGATGCGGAATAATATTCAACGTTGCCGGTACCTGGTAGGGATTTGAACCATTGTAGGTAGCATACCTGTCAAAAAGCTGAATGATACGGTCATCATTAAACCTTTTTGCATTTGATTCATGCATTGTATTGAAAGCATCAATCTTACCAAAATTCAGAAGGGCTTTAAAACTGGAAAAACGTAACAGATTTTTCTTATCATGTATTGAATTGAAAACAAACACATCGGAAGTGACATCATAAATGATTTTGCTTTTTTGCAGAAACCCCCTTATATTGCTAGCTTTCTCATTTGTTTTGTTCTCAATTTCATTAATAAAATCCTCAATATTACTGTGGGCAATCAGTTCAGTACCATCTTCGTAAAAATACTGACAGCTGGCTTCTAATTGATAATATGAAAATTTAAAAGCTTCATCTTTACCTAATAAGTCCTCAACCAATTCAGGCATCGTAAATACAGAAGGTCCTGTATCAAAACGGTAATCGTTAAGCCTTATCTCTCCTACTTTTCCTCCGGGCTGCTCGTTCTTCTCAAAAACATCCACATCAATTCCTGCCCTGGCAAGTCTTACAGCAACTCCCAAACCACCAATACCTGAACCGATTATAATTGCTTTTTTCCTTTTATTCATTTTTTTGTGCTACATGTATTGATATTTCAATATCTTTTGTCTAGCTTTATTATTGGATATTTAAACATTTTCTTTCTTACAATTGTTTAGTTCTTCAAATATAAACAGAATCCTTGAAAAATGAGCAAGAAAGTTTTAATAGTAGGCGCTGGCCTGGGTGGACTAACCACTGCCTTAAGATTAGCTAAAGATGGTTACAACGTGGAAATGGTAGAAAAATACCACCAGGCGGGCGGCAGACTGAACCAACTTAAAAAAGACGGTTTCA
>CAZWHH010000463.1:0-2320 GCA_964633615.1 uncultured Bacteroidales bacterium
GGAAGATCATCTCCTTTTTGAGCATTAATTGGATTGGCCACATTTTTTACAAAATCCGGAAGATCGGTATCTTTTTCTTCCTCTTTTTTCAGTGTAATATCTTTCCACTCTTTCGGTATTTCAACCTTTTCAACTTCTCCTCCTTTTTCAACGGCTTTGTGATTCATATTCACAATATCTTCGCCTTTTTTGCCAAATGATTTAACGATGGCCTTACGCATTTCATCAACAGCCTGGTCATAAGGGATCACTTCTGATACTTTAAAGAAAGCCGATTGCATTATTGTATTGGTTCTTGAGCCAAGTCCAATCTCTTCTGCAATTTTTGTGGCATTAATAATGTAGAAATTAATATTCTTTTCAGCCAGTTGTTTTTTTATCTTATCAGGCAACATCTTCTTGGTTTCCTCTGCATCCCAGATGCTATTGAGTAAGAAACTACCACCCTCTTTAATTCCGGCAAGCATATCATATTTTTCAAGATATGCAGGCACGTGGCAAGCCACAAAATCAGGTTCTCCGACAAAGTAGGATGAACGTATGGGCTGATCGCCAAAACGCAAGTGTGAAATAGTAACACCACCGGATTTTTTAGAGTCATAAGCGAAATAACCCTGTGCATACTTATCGGTTGATTCTCCGATAATCTTAATTGAATTTTTATTTGCACCAACAGTTCCATCACCCCCTATTCCGTAAAATTTACCTTCAAAGGTACCTTCAGGCACCACACTGATGGATTCTTTTTTAGGCAGTGATTTGTAAGTAACATCATCCACAATACTGACAGTAAACTGATCTTTTGGTTCCGGCAATTTAAGGTTTTCAAATACCGACATAATATCTGCCGGAGTAGTATCTTTAGAACTTAATCCGTATCGTCCGCCAACAACCAGAGGTGCATTATCATCATTATAGAAAAGATTTCTCACATCCAGATAAAGCGGTTCACCCATTGATCCTGGTTCTTTCGTACGATCTAAGACGGCAATTTTTTTAACAGACCCAGGCATAACCTTTTTAAAGTATTTCTCTGAGAATGGTCTATAGAGATGTACGTTGATCAGACCCACTTTCTCTCCCTGTTTATTCAGATAGTCGACAGTTTCTTTAATGGTTTGCGTGACAGAACCCATTGCCACAATAACATTTTCTGCATCCTTTGCGCCATAGAAAGTAAACGGATGATATTCTCTGCCTGTAAGTTTGGAGATCTCCTTCATATAATTTTCCACCTCATCAGCGACAGGTTCATAAAATTTGTTTGCCGATTCACGAGCCTGGAAAAAGATATCAGGATTCTGAGCTGTACCTCTTGTTACAGGATGTTCAGGATTCAAAGCATTGTCTCTGAATTTTTGTAAAGCCTCTTTATCAACCAGGTGAGCCAAATCTTCATTTTCAAAATATTCTACTTTCTGAATTTCATGTGAATTTCTGAAACCATCAAAAAAGTGAACAAAAGGTATCCTGGTTTTTATTGCTGTTAAGTGAGCTACAGAGGCTATATCCATAATTTCCTGGATACTCCCGCTGGCCAGCAGCGCAAATCCTGTCTGACGAGTGGCCATTACATCACTATGATCACCAAATATTGAAAGTGCATGAGTAGCTACACTACGCGCACTCACATGAAATACGCCGGGTAGTAATTCGCCGGATATTTTGTACATGTTAGGGATCATAAGCAACAGGCCCTGAGACGCTGTAAAAGTAGAAGTCAAAGATCCTGCCTGTAACGAACCGTGAACTGCTCCGGAAGCACCACCTTCAGACTGCATTTCAGTCACCTGAACCTGGTCTCCGAATAAATTTTTTCTCCCGTGAGCTGACCATTCATCAATGTACTCCGCCATTGTTGAAGACGGGGTAATTGGATAAATAGCAGCCACTTCGCTAAACATATATGCAACATGAGACGCTGCATAATTACCATCACAGGTTATAAATTTTTTTTGTGCCATTTTTTCCTAATTTTTAAATATAAACTGATTTCATTACAAAAATATAATAAAAAATTTATTCCTCTTTATAAAAAAAGGCAAAATAATCATAATTATGCTTATTCATTTTTAATAAAAATAAAATAAAAACCTTCCAAACAAAAGATGCGAGCTTTTGAACAGCTCGCATCTTTTATCTTTTTATATTCGTATGTTTATTAACATTTCTATTCGCTGTTCATGGAAATCAGGAATTCTTCATTCGATTCTGTTTTTGCTACCCTGTCTCTGAGGAATTCCATTGCTTCTACAGAGGTCATATCAGTAAGATAATTTCTTAATATCCATACTTTATTCAATATTTCCCCATCCAGCAG
>CAZWHH010000464.1:0-2309 GCA_964633615.1 uncultured Bacteroidales bacterium
TTGTCAGTCCCCTGGTAAATTTTCCCGGGGCATCCATGATAATAATTACAGAACCGTCTTCCGGAGAGATCATGTAAATTTCGTCTCTGCTTCTGTCGGAAACCCATAAGTACTGTCCATCATAAGCAATACCTCTTGGATCTCCAGAGGGAGCTTTGATGGATTTGATGGTTGTCCCGTCGTACGGACTGAATTGTATGATTTTGTCTGCCCGGTCGTCAGTACACCATAAATATTTTCCGTCATATGTCAAACCGCGGGGACTGTTCGTAGGGGCATTCACGGTGTGTAAAACCGTACCATCATGAGGATCTACTTTATAGATTTTGCCATTGTAGTTTTCAGATAAGGGGATCCCTCCCTTTACATCAACACTCCAAAGGTAGTTCCCATCCCATGCCAGACCCATTGGCCAATAGGCCGGAGAACTGATCTCTTTTTCTATTTTACCTGTTTCAGGATTCATACTGAACAGTTTCTTGGCTTTACGATCGGCAAGCCACAGGCTCTCGCCATCGTAAGTAAGACCCGTTGGTATTACTCCCGGTGTTTTATGTTTTTTGACAATTTTTCCGGGAAAACTCATACCCTGTAAGGGCATTATTACGACAAATGTGATTAAGAGAAGTTTGAACATTTTATGCATAACACTGATTTTTTAGTTTGTATCAAATTTATTAAATAATGAGAAAAAACAGTTAGTTTTGTAGAAATTTTGTGGAGGTTGAATTTATGCTGGAAAAGAAAACACAGGACCTGGAGAGGGTTGTACTTGTTGGAGTTATAGACAAAAACCAGGATGAGGAAAAGGTGAATGAATATCTTGATGAACTTGCCTTTTTAGCTGAGACGGCAGGGGCAGAGCCAATTAAGAAGTTCACGCAACAACTGAATAAGCCCAATCCTGGAACTTTTATAGGAAAAGGCAAGTTAAATGAAATTAAAAGTTTTAATAAGGATTATAATATTGATACGGTAATCTTCGATGAAGAGCTGACTCCCTCTCAGTTAAGGAATGTTGAGAAGGAGCTTAAATGTAAGATTATGGACCGTACCACTCTGATCCTGGATATTTTTGCAAAGCGAGCCAAGACAGCTCATGCAAAAACACAGGTTGAGCTGGCTCAGTATGAATATTTATTACCCCGCCTTACTGGTATGTGGACACACCTGGAGCGACAACGGGGAGGGATCGGAACCAGAGGTCCCGGAGAACGTGAGATTGAAACCGACCGGCGTATTGTTCGTGACAAAATAACCCGACTCAAAAAACAACTGGAGAAGATTGATAAGCAGAAAGCCACCCAACGAAAAAACAGAGGGAAATTGGTTCGTGTAGCCTTAGTTGGTTATACAAACGTGGGGAAATCCACTCTCATGAATATTTTGAGCAAATCAAATGTTTTCAAGGAAGACAAGCTGTTTGCTACCCTGGATACTACCGTCAGAAAAGTGGCTATCGGGAATTTGCCGTTTTTAATCTCTGATACCGTTGGTTTTATTCGTAAACTACCCCACAGCCTGGTTGAATCTTTTAAATCAACACTTGACGAAGTACGTGAGGCAGATCTCCTGCTTCATGTGGTAGATATTAGTCATCCCGGCTTTGAAGAACAGATTCAGATCGTAAATCAAACCCTGAAAGATATTGGGGCAGGAGATACACCTACTTACGTGGTTTTTAACAAGATTGATATGTATCAGCATGAGCCCGACCCGATGGAAGAAGATACCGAAGGGGATGACATGATCAGAAGCTTTAATTATCTTAAAAATAGCTGGATTGCCAGGAATAATGCCCCCTGTATCTTTATTTCTGCTAAGAATAAAACCAATATTGAAGAACTCAGAAAGCTATTATACGAGAAAGTGAAGGAAATTCACGTACAACGATATCCGTATGATGACTTTTACTATTAAAACTCTCATCTGCATCCTGCAAACAAAAGGCGATGAATATAATTCATTTCTTCAGTACAGATGTCTGATATTGTGTGAATAGTCCCAGCGGGTATCTTTATACCAGATTATTTTTAATCAGATATTCGGCTATTTGTATGGCATTTGTGGCAGCCCCTTTTCTTAGGTTGTCGCCAACAATCCATAAGTTCATGCTGTTTGGGTTAGAAAAATCTCTTCTCAGTCTGCCCACTAGCACGTCATCTTTATTTTCTGCCGAACAGGGCATGGGATACTTGTTTTCAACTATATTATCATACATGAAAACGCCCGGAGTGTGTTCCAAAATATGTTTGACATCCAACAGGTCAAATTCTTTGGAAAAAGTGATGTTAACTGCTTCAGAATGG
>CAZWHH010000465.1:0-2305 GCA_964633615.1 uncultured Bacteroidales bacterium
GAAAAGAAAAACCTGGTAGACAGTCTGATGATCATCACCAATTTTGCGGGCAAACATTATATTGAAAACCTGAAGAATACGGATGAAGGGAAATCAGTAGCTCTTAGTTACCTGAAAGAGCGGGGCATAAGAGAAGATATGATAGAACGTTTTCATTTGGGCTATAGCCTGGATCAGTGGGAAGGTTTTACCAGGAAAGCCATCCAGAAAGGATTTAAACAGGAGTTCCTGGAAAAGACTGGTTTAACCATTGTCAAAGAGGACAAACGATATGATCGATTCAGGGGGCGAATAATGTTTCCTATTCACAGTCTGTCTGGTAATATTATTGGTTTTGGCGGGCGAATTCTGAAAAAGGATGAAAAGTCAGCCAAATATTTAAATTCTCCGGAATCTGAGCTGTATCACAAGAGCAAGGTACTCTATGGGATATATCATGCCAAAAAATCGATTACCCGGAATGAAAAATGTTACCTGGTGGAGGGTTATACAGACGTGATTGCCCTGCATCAGGCAGGCATTGAGAATGTAGTGGCTTCATCGGGTACCTCCTTAACAGAAGATCAAATCAGGCTGATTAAAAGATTTACACCCAATGTGACTATTATTTATGATGGCGATACCGCAGGAGTTGAGGCTTCACTGAGAGGAATTGATCTGGTGCTGGAACAGGGAATGAATGTGAAAATATTGTTGCTCCCCGAAGGAGAGGATCCTGATTCTTTTTCAAAGAAACAAAATGCATCAGACCTGAAAAACTATATTGATGAGCATGAAGAGGATTTTATCACTTTTAAAACCAAATTGCTCTCTGAAAAGGCTAAGAATGATCCGGTAAAAAAGGCCAACCTTATTTCAGAGATTGTCCGTTCTATCTCAATGATTCCGGAAGGAATTACCCGCTCTGTTTACATTAAAAATTGTAGCAATATTCTGGACATTGATGAAAAGATATTGTATTCGGAAACAAATAAAATTAGAAGAGGCAGAGCTAAACAAAAATATAAGCGGGAACAGGTAAGACAGGAAAAAGAACGAAAGAGCAATCAGTCGCTTACCACCGTTCCTTCTTTTATTACCGATGTTTTTTCTGAGACACAGGAAAAGGAAATTATCCGGTTGATGCTGATGTATGGCGATTATGAACTTTATTCTGAGAAGCCGGATAAATATTCAGAGCCCCAGGTGATTACCGTTGCACAGTATGTGATCAAAGAAATCCTCAACGATGAATTGGAATTTAAAAATTTGGTTTATAAAAAAATATTCGAGGAATTCCTGGAATTCATTAATAAAGGGGACCATCCTGAAAAAAATTATTTTATATACCATAGTGATGAGAACATAAGTAAACTATCTGCAGATCTGCTTTCCTCTTCCTATGAACTGAGTGATTTTTTTAAGAAAAAGAGTGGCATCAGCGTAGAAACCGAGGATATGAAACTTAAATTACTTGTGCCTGAGGCAATTATTGCCTATAAGCGAAAAATTCTGGAGAAAGCCCAAAAGGATAAGGTTGATGAGCTGAAAAAAGCCCAGGAAAAAGGATTAGCAGAAGAAGAGATGAACAACCTCCTGAAAGAACATCAGGCCATTACTCATGCCATTAATTCGATATCGAAAGACAGGGGCTGGGTGGTTTTTCGGTAAGGTTTCCGGTTTGATTTGATAGTGTACAATGCGCTAAGCGACTTCTCTAAGATTTATAATGAGTTTTACAGGTATTCCGTATTTTTCTATTAAGCTGCTAAGCACCTGGCCAGAAGTTAAACGGGTTAAATAAAACGTGTGCCAGCTATTATTGCTCAAATATTATAAAGAGATCAATCCTTTTTTATCCGGATTCTGTATAATCAACACAGGAATCTCTTTTTCAATTTGCCTGAAATTTTCAGTTACATTACCCAGCAGGGAGGTAACCGTATTTGTATTGCCTTTAGCTCCTATAATAATCACAGAAGCATTTAAAGTTTTTGCTTTTTCGTAAACCTTTTTGGCCTGGTTCTCTGCTTCTGCTTCAACAGTAAAATAAAAATCCACCTTATTTTCACTGATATCTCTTTTTTTCAAAAACTTCGTAAATTTTTTTTGTGCTTTATTTTCCAGGGCACTATAAGATTCAAGGGTAGAAGCAGGGAAATAACTCTTGCTTGTATCGAAAATGTAATAACAACTGAGTTTTTTTCCTGTTTTCAGGGCAAAATTTCTTGCCAGTTTGAATGCCCTTTCTGAATCTTTTGAAAGGTCCAGTGCACAGAAGATATTCTCGAATGAAAGTGGGGCATCCTGAGGTACGAACATGATG
>CAZWHH010000466.1:0-2304 GCA_964633615.1 uncultured Bacteroidales bacterium
TGTTTTGTGATGGTGAAGTTGCTGTTACTGCATGTTGTGTTGATGGGGGAGATTGTTATTATACATACAACGGTCAGGATTATCCCGATACCGAGAAAGGGCTGGAAGACCTTGTAGATGCATTGGATTGCACTACAGCGAAGAAGGATGTTTCAATTGAAGAACAGAATGCATATCTCATGGCACGGCTGAAATGGCTTATTGAGGAAGCCCGGCTTATGAGAGAGCAAAGAAATCGATAAAAAAAACCGGGAATTTAAACTTCCCGGTTTTTTTATCGATTACCACATTAATTTCTTAAAAAAAAAAAGAATCCCCCTTTTTTTTGTTTTTTTAATGTTTTTTCCAGATCATCGGCCCTTAGATTCACTTCAATAATAACTCCATCGCCATCAACCAGGAAGCTGTTTGGGATACTTGTTACCTGGTATTTTTTAGCGGCCGGATTTTTCCATCCCATCTTTCCTCCTATATGATAAGGCCATTCCAGTTTGTCTTGTTCTATAGCCTTTTTCCAGAGCTTTTGGCTAAAATCAAGAGAAACGCTCACAATCGTAAAACCATTGCCATTTTCAAATTCCTCGTCTTTGTACTTTTTGTATAATTTAACAATCTCGGGGTTTTCCTTTCTGCAGGGTTTGCACCACCCAGCCCAGAAGTCAATTAAAACAACCTTTCCGCGCAGGTCTGACAATTTAAAGTTTTCCCCTGTAATTAGCTCCTGTTGAATTTCCGGGGCTTTATCTCCAGGCTTTAGCTGCTGAGCATGAAGCGATAAGCTTAATAAACTCAAAAACGAAAAAAATATCAATAACTTTATTTTGTATCTGCTATTCATGAAGAATTGGTTTCAGTGTATGTATTTTATATAATGTTGGCCACAAAATCAGGACTGTACATTTTAACATTTCAGGTCTCTAAGGTAATATAAATTATAAAAAAAGCCAATTTACCCGGAAGGGTTGGATGGCTGAGAAAAGTCCGGCATAAATACCGGACTTTGTTTTTATAATTAACCGGGCAAATTATTATTTCTCTTCTGCAAAGGAGGCCTTTAGAAATTCTTTGTTTAATCTGGCAATATGCTCAAGGGAAATTCCTTTGGGGCATTCTGCTTCGCAGGCGCCGGTGTTGGTACAACTTCCGAATCCCAGTTCATCCATTTTCGCTATCATGTTAAGGGCTCTGCGTTTGGCTTCTGCTTTACCCTGGGGCAGGAGAGCAAGCTGTGATACTTTAGCTGCAACAAATAACATAGCAGACGAGTTTTTACAGGCGGCCACGCATGCACCACAACCAATGCAAACACCGGCATCAAAAGCTTTGTCAGCCTTATTTTTCTTTACCGGAATGGTGTTGGGATCGGGTGCCGAGCCGGTATCCACGGAAACAAATCCGCCGGCTTCCATAATTTTTTCAAAGGCATGACGGTCAACAATCAGGTCTTTAATCACCGGGAAAGGTTTTCCGCGCCAGGGCTCAATGGTGATGGTCTGGCCATCTTTAAAAGCCCGCATGTGAAGTTGACAGGTAGCAATTTCTTCGCCCGGCCCGTGAGGCCGGCCATTGATAAACAGGCCACAGGAACCGCAAATTCCTTCACGGCAGTCGTGCTCGTAGGCAACCGGGTCTTTGCCTTCTTTGATTAACTTAGTGTTGAGTGCATCCAGCATCTCAAGAAAGGACATTTCTGTATTGATGCCGTCCAGCTCATATTTTTCAAATTTGCCTTTGGCTTTGGCATTGGGTTGTCGCCATATTTTTAGTTTGACTTTCATATCATGGAAATTTTATTGGTAACACATATTAAATTATTTGTAGCTTCTCTCTTTCACTTCAACGAACTCGAAACTCAGTTTTTCCTGGTGAAGGACAGGTTCTTCCTCATCACCCTTATATTCCCAGGCTGAAACATACATGTAATCCTGGTCGTTTCGTTTGGCCTCACCCCCTTCTGTTTGGTATTCCTCTCGGTAGTGGGCTCCACAGGATTCTTTACGGTTGAGTGCATCCCTGATCATGAGTTGGCTCAGGTCGAAGAAATCGGCTACCCGAACGGCTTTTTCAAGCTCCTGGTTCAATTCACTTGTGGTTCCGGGGACTTTCACATTTTTCCAGAACTCGTCTTTGAGCTCTTTTACTTCCTTAGCCGCTTGTTTGAGTCCTTCTTCACTTCTTGCCATACCGCAGTGGTCCCACATGATTCTGCCCAGGCGCTTGTGATAGGAGGCTGCCGTTTCGTCTCCGTTTACATTCAGCAGTTTTTCCAGTTTTTCTTTGGCTTCTTTTTCCGCCTTGTCAAAT
>CAZWHH010000467.1:0-2303 GCA_964633615.1 uncultured Bacteroidales bacterium
TTTTTATTGCCAGATCAACGTGATCCGGACTGGCTACTTCAACAGCCGTACGAAGTCCTGTTTCTTCCCTGACTTTCTGCAACCATTTCAGACCTTTCTGACCGATCCCCTCAAAATTATCCGGACTAGTTCTTGGCTTCCATATACCTGCACGAAAAATATGGACTCTTCCTGTTTTTTTCAGGGCTCTTCCAACATGTAACATTTGTTCTTCCGATTCAGCAGCACAAGGTCCACCGAGTATAAACCGATTTGAATTTATTTCTTCAAACCACTCCGACAAAGGCAATATGTCACGAAATACTATCATATTATTATTTCCGGTAATGCAAAATTAAACATTTATTTCGGAAGGGAGCCGGTTACAATTAAAAATAAAAAAACAGATTGATCCAATCCATTCTGTCATTCCATTTTTATCAAAACTTATTCATAAATTTGCAGGCTAAAACAAGAAACCTATGGAAAGTACTTTTTTACTGGGCATTTCTTTAATTGAGTGGATCGGATACCTTGCATCTATGCTGATTCTTATTTCAATAAGTTTGTCCTCTATTGTAAGCCTGAGATTATATAACCTTGCCGGTGCTGCCATTTTCTCTTTCTATGGATTTTATATTGGTTCATTGCCAGTGGGTATCATGAATTTAATTATTGTGTTTACCAACATTTACTATTTAAGACAACTATTCTTTAAAAAGGAACGATTTGATGTGATTGAGGTTCAGCCGGGTGAATCAATTATGAAAAAATTTATTCATTATCATCATGAAGATATTCTTAAGTTTTTTCCGGGTTTCACTTATGATGAAAAATCAGAAAACTTAATTTTGTTAGTACTTCGTGACCTGAACATTGCCGGCATAATTATAGGAGAACAAGCAGAGGGCAATGAGTTTAGAATTAAACTTGATTATGTAACCCCCCAATACCGGGATTATAAACTCGGAAAATATCTTTATACGAAATTTTCTGATGTGTTCCGGGAGAAGGGAATTGAAAAGCTTGTATGTTATACTGAAGTTAGAAAGCACAAAAAATACCTGGAGAAGGTAGGTTTTACAAGGGATTTAAAAAATAAAACTTTATACTACATGAAATTAAACAAAAAAGGTGCCCGCTTGCAGGGACACCTTTTGCTTTAAACATCATCTTCTTTTTACGCTTCAATTAACTCTTTGTACTGATCAGCATCCAATAAATCATCGGCTTCTGATTGATCGGAAATTTTAACTTTTATCAACCATCCGTCACCATAAGGATCTTTATTTACAACATCAGGAGAATCTTCTAATTTCGGATTTACTTCAGTTACTTCACCTGAAACCGGCATAAAAATGTCGGAAACTGTCTTCACAGCTTCAATGGTTCCAAAAACCTCTTCTTTTTCCAATGTTTCGCCCTCTGTCTCAATCTCAACAAAAACCACATCTCCAAGTTCTTGTTGTGCATAATCGGTAACTCCGATGAGTGCTTCATCTCCGTCAATTTTGATCCATTCGTGATCTTTAGTATACTTCAAACTTTCTGGAATATTCATGACTTTAGATTTTTATATTTAAGTTCAAAATTACAAATTTTTTTTCTATCAAAAACTATTCTGCCAGGGTAAATCGCAAACTAAATCCGAAGTTAGTGTTGGAAGTAGGATACGACCTGGAAATTTTGGGTTCATTTATATTCTGATCGTAAAACAAACGGAAATTAAACCGGTTGGTTAATGAATAATCTGCTGAAAACCCTATTACAAATGCTCTCTGACCTGCCGTGATCAGGTTATCAATTTCTTCATCCAATTTTCGAAGAATGGTGAAATTTTCCCGGATCTTAAAATTTCCCTTCACATTGAGATCATTTTTCATGGCTTCCTGCTGATCTCCAAAATCTATAAACAAGTTAAAATCTTCAAACCTGTATCCCAATTGCACAGAGTACTGTTCATTTATTGTTTCGGAGATCTGATTGTTGGAAAAGCTCAGGCTCACTCTCCTTGTTTTTGAAATCTGAAACTGGGAAGTAATATTATTATCCCAGGTTATATCCAGGTTTATCAAAGGATTAAATTGTTCATTTATAGAGATGGAATTTATTTCAAATTCCGGAATAAAATTCCCCTGAAGATTTCTGATGTAGCTGTATCCATCTTCAATCTCCATATAATCAGGGTTTAACAGATAAGAACCGACAGAATAAGTACATCGATAAGAGTGACTTATATTAATATTTTTTATGAATTTTTTAATAAAATCAATTTTATTCAATTTACTAATACTAATTTGCCAATTGGGAAAAGGAATTAGTGG
>CAZWHH010000468.1:0-2298 GCA_964633615.1 uncultured Bacteroidales bacterium
AAGCATTGGGGCATAATGCATTAACTATTTGTGCAATTATTGCTAACCGGGAAACAAAAAATTTTATTGGGGATTATAAACCAACAATCAAAAAATTAATAAAACTGGTTCTAGACAAACTTTCTGATGAGTAAAAACAAAGAAGCAGAAAATCAAATAAAAGCACTTGTAAAATTACTAGATGACCCGAATGAGGATATCTATAGGGAAATATATGATAAGTTGCTAGCCCAGGGTTATAAAGCTTTACCTGAACTTGAAAAAGTATGGGAGAAATCTTTTGATGAAAAAATGCAGGAAAGAATTGAAGGGCTGATACAGGAAATTCAATCAAACAGCGTTCAAAGAAGCCTGAAAAAATGGGTGGAAAAAGGAGGAGAAGATCTTTTTATGGGAAGCTTTCTGATTGCAAAACATCAATATCCGGAACTTAATTTTGAAAGTTATAACAACCGGATGGAAGAGATTAAAAAAGATATTTGGTTAGAAATCAACGAAAATTTGACAGCCCTGGAAAAAGTTCAGATAATTAATCATGTATTTTTTAAAGTTCACGGATTTTCAGGTAATTCTGCCAATTTTTATGCTCCTCAAAATAATTACATAAACCATGTGCTGGAAACAAAAAAAGGGAACCCGATAACCTTAGGAATCATTTATTCTGCCCTTGCACAACGATTGAATATCCCAATTTACGGAGTTAATTTACCTAAAAACTATATTGTCGCATACAAAAATGAATATGCACAAGAGAGTTCAATACAAAATCAGGTGCTGTTTTATATTAACCCTTTTAATAAAGGCGCCATTTTAGGAAAAAAAGAGATCGATTATTTCCTGAAACAACAAGACCTCAAGAGGGAAAAGCAATATTATTTGCCTTGTGATAATATTGAGATTCTGAAGAGACTACTGAATAATCTGATTTTCAGTTATGATAAACTGGGCTATCCAGATAAAATTGAAGAATTGAGTGAATTATATCGATTGTTAACAAAATAATTAAAATTTCTATGAAAAATCAAGCATCTAATGAACAAGCGACTAATGCAGTTGACCTTTTAGAGCTTTTTTATAAGGTCTCCCGGGTTTTAAAGATTTCTATATCGCTGGCCAATCTAAAGAATAATATAAAAAACTTACTACCCATTGCAGGGCTTTAAATTGGTATTATTCTATCTTTTATAATATTTTTCATTCGAAAAATTCAGCATTATAAATAATGAAAAAAAGAAAATCCATACTATCTTTTTTCCCAGAATCTTACACCCCCCGTTGGATTATATTTTTAATCGATATTTTTATCGTTCTCGTTTCAATTACAAGTGCTTATTTCATCCGTTTTAATTTTGAATTTCCTGAATCAACAGAATTGAATACAAAATTAGGTTTTATTATACCTTACGTGTTATTGGTTCGTGCTGTTACTTTTATAGGGTTCCGGTCATATGCCGGAATTATAAGATATACCAGTGCCAAAGATACAGAACGTATTTTTATTGTGGCACTGACAGGCAGCCTGATATTTGTATTTTTAAATATTATAAGTTATCGTTTTTTTATTGATCAATATCTTATCCCTTTCTCAATCATAATTATTGACTTTCTGGCAACCATTTTTTTAATGACCTCCACCAGACTCCTGATCAAAACAATTTATCATGAATTATATTCGCCTACAAAGTACAAAACCAATGTAATCATTTTTGGTGCAGGAGAAACAGGTACCATTGCAAAAAGGACCCTTGACAGAGATGCCGGTACGATGCATAAAGTAGTTGGTTTTTTGGAAGATGATCCCTCAAAAATCGGAAAAATTCTGGAAAATGTAACCATTTATGGCTTGGATGATCTAAAAATACTTTTACAAAAATACGCAGTTGAAAAACTTATTATTTCAAGAAACATTGACATTAGTTCAAAAAGTTATATAGTAGATACCTGCCTCGATCATAATGTAAAAGTACTAACAGTACCGGAGGTTCAGGAGTGGATCAATGGCGAATTAAGTTTTAACCAGATCAAAAAAATAAAAATAGAAGATTTACTTGAAAGAGATACCATTACTTTAGATGAAAAACAAATTAAAAAACAGATTCTTGATCAGGTTATTCTGGTTACAGGTGCAGCTGGATCTATTGGCAGTGAAATCGTTAAACAATTAATAAAATTTAACCCAAAAAAAATTCTGCTATACGATCATGCAGAAACTCCTCTATACGACATTGAATTGTCTATCAAAGAAAAACTCCAATTTGAAAAATACGAGATCCTTGTTGGAAGCATTACAGACAAAAA
>CAZWHH010000469.1:0-2292 GCA_964633615.1 uncultured Bacteroidales bacterium
CAATAGGTGGTCTTTTTATAGTGCTGTTTTTGGGCTGGTATGTGAGTAAAAGCAGAATTAAGGCTGAATTGTCCAGTCAGGGATTATTTAAAGCACGCCTTATGCCTTTGTTTATCTTGATTATTAAATTTCTTGCCCCTATTGCTATTGCATTGGTGTTTCTAAATGGAATAGGTGTACTAAATCTCTAAAGAATGAGTTCTTCAGGAGAATTTTTTCGTTTTTCCCGAAAAGAACGAAAAGGGATTATCTCCCTGATGATGATTATACTTTTATTAGTATTATTAGATTTTTTTTTAGATTATTTTATACCTGAACATAAAACACAGAGGGATTCTAAATTCAAAAAAGAAATTTTGGCATTTGAGAGTTCTTTGAAGACGAAAGATATAAACAAAACAGAAGCATTTAATCATTATACCCCTGAAGAGAAGGGTAATAATAAAGTTGCTGAGCTTTTCTTTTTTGACCCTAATACTGCTACCCGTTATGAATTAGCCAGACTCGGACTGTCTGATAAACAAATAAATACATTAAAAAAATATTTAACTAAAGGTGGAGAGTTTTATAAGAAAGAAGATCTGAAAAAAATATACGGAATTGGAGAATCTACATATAATCGATTAAAAGATTATATTGACATTGAGAAAAAACAAGATAATAAACCGGTTATTTCAAGAAAGAATACCCTTCAGGATCAGCCTATAGAGATATTAAAAAAAGTTAAAATTGATTTAAATGAAGCGGATACTTCACAATTAATCTTGCTGAAGGGAATAGGTTCAATCTATGCCGGGAGAATATGTAAGTATAGAGAATTACTGGGGGGCTATGTGAGCATTGATCAGCTTACAGAGGTTTATGGTCTGCCTGAAATGACTGTTTCTAATATGGAAGATAAAGTTAAGATCGATTCTTTAAACATTCAACGAATTAATGTCAATAAAGCAGAATTTAAAGATATTATTAAGCATCCCTATATTGATAAATACCAAACACAGGCAATTTTAAAGTACAGGGAAATTAAAGGATCTATTTCTGATTTAAATGAATTATCAGTGAACAATATTTTTACTATTGAAGAGTTAAGAAAATTGAAACCCTATTTAAGCTGTAAAAAATAATTATTGCTTTTTATTGCTTTTTTTTATAAATTTAAATAGGTTGAAGAATAAATACGAATTTAGAAACGTTTGAATAATAAAGAGTTGGGGAAGGTATATTTTTTTTCTAATTGCCTTTTGAAAAAATGATATTTATTTAATACATTTGCGGCTCACAAAAAAGGAGGAAAAAAATGATTGTTGTACAAGTAAAAGATGGTGAAAACATCGAAAGAGCATTAAAAAAATTTAAAAGGAAATTTGAAAAAACAGGAGTTGTAAAAGAATTACGAGAACGTCAGGCATATACAAAGCCTTCAGATGAGCGAAGGGAAGAGAAGAAAAAGGCTATTTATAAGCAAAAGCTTAATCAGGACGAACAGTAAACCCTGGGAGGGCATTTTGGATAATTTTTTATAATAATGCATTTTTATGTATAAAGATGCTTTTTTCAAATACCTTACTTATGAGAAAAGGTATTCAAGGCACACCATTCGCGCCTATGAAATTGATTTAAACCAATTTTTAAATTACTACAATAAGTGGAGTGGGGAGAATCAAGATTATAATTTTTCAGAAAAAGTTATCCGTTCCTGGTTAATTAGTCTTATGGAGCATAATGTTTCGGAAAGAACTGTTCATCGTAAGATCTCTACATTAAAAACATATTTTAAATTCCTGAATCGAAGGGGATATTTGGATAAAGATCCTATGGCAAAGATTTATGCTCCTAAAATTTCCAAAAGATTACCTAATTTTGTTGATGAAAATCACATGAATATGCTGCTTGATCATGAAAATTTCACGGATGATTTTTTTGGTCTCAGGGATCGGTTAATTATTGAAATTCTTTACCAGACAGGTATCCGGCTGACCGAATTAATCAATACCCGGATAGCAAATGTTGATTTTCAAAGAAAGCAGGTTAAGATTTATGGAAAAAGGAACAAAGAGCGAATCATCCCCTTAAATCAACCATTGATTGATTTAATCAAAAAATACATTGGGTTTAAGGAGAAGAAAATAATCGCGAGTTCCTCAGATTATTTGTTAGTTACCGACAAGGGGAATAAGTTGTATGAAAAATTTGTTTATCGGACAGTTAAAAAATATTTAAGCTATGTAACCACGATCGATAAAAAAAGTCCCCATGTTTTACGACATACTTTTGCAACTCATATGTTGAATA
>CAZWHH010000470.1:0-2281 GCA_964633615.1 uncultured Bacteroidales bacterium
AACCTTACAAGCATAGCAGCCTTATAAGCTGCTATACTACCTGTTATGCCGAGTAAAATATTTTTATCCTTCAGGTCCATTATTTTAATTCTATTCTTCTTCCCTGGGCTTGGTATTTTCATAACCCGTAACAGGATTTCTGAAATAAATTTTTCCTTCCATATATTCCTGTAATGCTATTAATGTGGGCTTAGGCAAGCGTTCATAAAACTTAGAGATTTCTATCTGCTCTTTATTTTCAAAAATTTCTTCCAGATTATCTGTATAAGAAGCAAACTCTTCTAATTTTGAACTTAATTCCTCTTTTAATTCAGCGGCAATTTGGTTTGCTCTTTTCGATACAATAACTGTTGCTTCATAAATATTACCAACTCCTATTTCAAGCTTTTTTATATCTCTGGTAATAGTCGTATCAGGTGCGTTTGTCTTTTTATAATCCATCTTTCCTAATTTTTTAAATTACTTTTTGTTTCTTCAAAAATTTTCTTTGCATCATCCATGTATTCGCTTTCGGGAAACTCACTCAGAAAAGTGTAATACTCGTCCAGGGTCTCCTGAAAACGTTCCTCTTCTTTTTTCTTAACACTTCTTGAGGCATAAATAAACCTCGATTTTAAAAGATAATATTTAACTTCTTCTCTGTATTTTGAATTGGGATATTGCTGCAAACAATTTTTAAATGCCACTATAGCCGCTTTATAATCTTCCATGTCATAGTACAATTTTGAAGACATGTAATCTTTTTTGGCCAGTTTATTACGCAACTCAATAATAATATCATTGGCCTCGCTTAGTTTCGGACTCTTGGGGTGCCTTTGAATAAATAACTGAAATGCCGTAATGGCCTTTTGTGTATTTGTCTGATCAAGAGAGAATCGGGGTGAAAGCTCATAGTCGCAATAAGCGCTCATAAATTCAGCTTCTTCTGCCCATTGATGATTCCCAAAGGTCTTATAAAACTCACGAAAATGATGTCCTGCCAATATGAAATCATTTTGTTCATAATAGCTATCAGCCAAATAAAATAAAGTGGTATCCGCCCTGTCGGTTGCCTTCAGAACAGGATTTAATTGCTCGAGCAAACCTATAGCCCGGTTATATTCTTCTTCTTCATAATATTCCTTTGCCTTCCTGTATTTGAGTTGATAATTACTGGACTTAAGTAACTTCTCATATTTGCAGGAAGTTAACAGGCCCGCTGCCAGAGCCATGAAAATTAATAAATATGACTTTTTTCGTAACATGGTGCAAAAGTAATTTTTTTTTATCAATTTTCTAAAATAAATGGGTGTAAAACGAAGGAGTTTTATAAATTATTTTGACTCATTTGAAAATTATGAAAAAAAACATACTTTTGTCAACCTAAAGGAAGATAGTTAACTTAAAAACATACAGTCGTGGATTTATTCAAAAAAATAGAAAAAGACAAAGGGCCTCTGGGGCAATATATGGAGGAAGCCCACGGATATTTTGCTTTCCCGAAATTAGAAGGAGATATTGACTCAAAAATGAAATTCAGGGGAAAAGAAGTTTTAACATGGAGTTTAAATAATTATATCGGATTGGCTAATCATCCGGAAGTTAGGGAGGCAGATGCCCAGGCTGCCAAAGAATACGGCATGGCCTATCCAATGGGAGCCCGAATGATGTCCGGACAAACCAGCAAGCACGAAGAACTTGAAAGCAACCTGGCTGACTTTGTCAATAAGGAAGATTCCTTTTTACTTAATTACGGATACCAGGGAATGCTCTCAATCATTGATGCTTTGGTAAACAGGAATGATGTAATTGTATATGACTCAGAATCTCATGCTTGTATTCTGGATGGACTGAGATTGCACATGGGAAAAAGATATGTGTTTCCTCATAACAATATTGAAAACCTGGAAAAGCAACTCCAAAGGGCTACTAAATTAGCTGAAAAAAATTGCGGGGGAATTCTTGTAATCACTGAAGGCGTTTTCGGAATGGCTGGTGACTTAGGGAAACTGGATGAAATTGTCAGGTTAAAAGAAAAATATGAATTCCGGCTATTGGTTGACGATGCACATGGATTTGGAACAATGGGAAAAGCAGGTGCCGGAACAGGTGAATATTTTGGAATTCAGGATCAGATAGATGTTTACTTCGGAACCTTTGCAAAAGCTATGGCTGGTATTGGAGCCTTCGTAGCCTCTGAGGAACATATAGTTAATTACCTGAGATACAATATGCGTTCTCAGACTTTTGCAAAATCTCTCCCGATGCCAATGGTTATTGGTGCATTGAAGAGACTTGAACT
>CAZWHH010000471.1:0-2270 GCA_964633615.1 uncultured Bacteroidales bacterium
CGAAGAGGTGGAATATGTATTTCTACTGTGTTTATTCGGAATAGCAGATCCTGTCTGAATTTTTCTTCCTCAATCATTGACTTTAGCGGCATGTTTGTGGCCGATATCAGTCTAACATCTGTAGAGACTGATTTTGCAGAGCCAACTTTTTGGACTTCTTTTTTTTGTATGGCAGTAAGTAGTTTAGATTGTAATGGAAAATTAAGATTGCCGATTTCATCCAGGAAAAGTGTTCCTTTATTGGCCATTTCAAATCTTCCCATGCGATCTTCTTTCGCATCTGTAAAAGCACCTTTTACATGACCAAAAAGCTCTGATTCAAAAAGGCTTTCAGAGATAGAACCCAAATCTATATTCATAAAAACTTCCCCGGATCTTTCCGACTTTCTGTGTATTTCGCGTGCCACTAGTTCCTTTCCTGTACCGTTTTCACCCAAAATGAGCACATTAACATCGGTAGCAGCCACTTTATCGATCGTTCTGAAAAGCTCTTTCATTATTGTTGAGTTCCCGATAATTTGGCTGTAAGATTGATCAAGATCCCTGGCAAGCGTCTCTTTGGTCGATTGGGCTTGTCTTAACCTTTTTTGAGAGAGGCTTAATTTATAGCCCGTATCAACAGTGGCTTTAAATTTTTTATTGTTCCAGGGCTTCATGATAAAATCGGTGGCTCCGATTCTCATGGACTGAACAGCCAGGTTTACATCACCATAGGCTGTGATCATAATAACGATCATGGCAGGATTCTGCTTTAAAATATACTCCAGCCACCTTAACCCTTCCTCTCCACTGGTAGCACCTGGCGAAAAATTCATATCCAATAGGACAAGATTATAGAAATCCCAGTTATCAATTTTTTTTAGCTCTGCCGGATCATCTATGGTATCAATGTTTTGGTAGTTCTTTTTTAAGATCATTTTTGCTGTGATCTGAATGTCCGGATCATCATCTATTACCAGGATATTACCTTCCTTACTATTCATAAATAAAAAAATGTAAATTTATTTTTTGTAAAGATAACAAAATGTTCCGTTTTGAAACAATGATCTGTTTCGATTCGATACATTATTTTAAACAAATTTATAATTCGAATGATGCTTAATATTGTTATTGTTAGTGCTTTATGTGAAATGGCATGTATCTTGACATAAAATATTCAGTGAATTAATAATTTAGTTTCTCTTAAAAAGAAGTTTATATGTTTAAGAATTATATCAAAACAGCATTAAGAAATCTTTTACGAAACAAGGTTTACTCCGGTATTAATATTGTTGGTTTTGCTATTGGCCTAACCATAAGTCTATTGTTGATTTTTTATGTAAAACACGAATTGTCTTATGACGAATTTCATGAGAAAAAAGATTATATCTATAGGTTGGGTGTAGAGCAAAGTGATGGTAAGAAAACAGAAAAGCGGGACTATTCTTTAACTGTTATGGGGCCCGCAATGAAAGAAGCCTTCCCGGAGGTTAAAGAGTTTACAAGGATAAGTAGCTACCGTGGCGGTTCTTTGGTCTGGAAGAACAAAGGTTTTAGTGAAAAGAAAATTCGATATGCTGATTCTTCATTGTTTGACCTGTTCTCTTTTAATCTGCTGAGAGGGAATGAGAAAACGGTTCTTAAAGGTCCGGATAAGATTGTTTTGTCGAAGAGGTTTGCTGATAAGATTTTTGGAGATGTCGATCCTATAGGCAAGACACTAAATTATAATGGAAAAAATGATTTAGTTGTAAGCGGGATAATAGAGAATCCTCCTGCAAGATCGCATATAAAATACAATGCATTAATTTCTTTTGAAACCATTTACTCGAACTATAGCGATGCGCAGTTTTCCTGGAATGGCGGTTGGGGGTATTTTACGTACCTGGAATTAAATTCTCAAAACCCAAGCGAAGAGCTATATTCCAAAATAGATAATTTGTTTTATGAGAAAATGGGCAAAATGCTGGAATCTCTGGGATGGAGCATACATCCGTTATTGCATTCCCTGGAAGATATATATTTGCATTACGAGGGTATGGATGATCCCAATTCTGCCGGTAGTTTAAAAAATATTTATGTGTTTGCGGCCATCGCAATATTTGTCTTGCTGATTGCCAGCATCAATTTTATGAACCTTACCACAGCACAATCTCTAAAAAGAATAAAAGAGGTAGGGGTACGAAAAGTTGCAGGTGCTACACGTAAAAAATTGATATATCAATTCATAGGCGAATCTTTACTGGTTACTTTTATCGCTTTTGTTTTGGCCATTATACTAATCGAGATCT
>CAZWHH010000472.1:0-2267 GCA_964633615.1 uncultured Bacteroidales bacterium
CATTTTTCAGTTCAATCCCATCTAAATAATAAAATATTTCATCGATTTCTTCCAGACCATTCATACCTTCTGCAGACTGACTCAAAATACTCCTCAAAAAAGCCAGTTTTTCATCATTGCTCCCTTCCAACTGTAAAAATGGTTTAATTTTTTCACATGCCTCTTTGGAAACATTTCTATTTTCAAGTTCTCCAATAACTTTCTCAATTCCTGCCTTATCCAGCTTATCAATAGCTACGGTAATATCTGTAAGTTTATCGGCTTGTCCTATAAATTCAGACACTCCTTTTAAAAGTTTCCTGTTGTTAATCTTAATGGTCACCTCAAGATTCAATTTTGAAAATACCTCATCCATAATCTGAATAAGTTCAACCTCGTTGAGTAGCGAATTGCTCCCAATTACATCTCCGTCACACTGGTAAAATTCCCGGTAACGTCCTTTCTGTGGCTTATCAGCTCTCCAAACCGGCTGTATCTGATATCGCTTAAAAGGAAAAGTTATTTCATTTCTGTGTTGCACAACAAACCGTGCAAAAGGTACTGTTAAATCATACCGTAATCCTTTTTTGGCTATATGGTTTCTCAGTGAACTGCTGGTTTCATTTGAATTTTTCCCACTTGATGCTATAATATTCATCCCTTGTTCGCCCAGGAAATCTCCGGATTCTAAAATGCGAAACAGGAGTTGGTCCCCCTCTTCTCCATATTTGCCTGTTAAGGTTGAAAGTTTTTCCATAGAAGGTGTTTCCAGGGGAAGAAACGTATACTTCCGGAAGATCTTTTGAATGATATCAAAAATATAATTCCTCCTCAACATGATATCCGGTGGAAAATCCCTTGTTCCCTTTGGTATTGATGGTTTTACTTTTGCCATAGTCTCATTACATTTTTTTGTCTTCGCAAAGATAGAATTTTAGCAGATAAAAATAAATCTGTACAAAAGAAAAAGCCCTGCCGTAAATTCTAACGGCAAGGCTCTTATATTACAATAAAGAGGTACCTGAAATTATAATTTAATCAAATTTCTCTCTATCTTAACACCTGCATTCTTAAACAATACTCCTACAGGACACGTATTACAGGTGGTCTCAAGACATTTTTCAAGTTTATCTTGCGGTGCATCTGATTTTACTTTCACATTGAATGTGACTTTTTCAATTGTTTCTTTTCCTTTTTCAGCCTCTGATTCTATCTCAAGTTTCTCCACATTAATTCTCATTTTTTCAGCTACTACCTTAAAAATAGTTGAGATACAACCAGCAAAACTCATAACAGAAAGCTCAAGGGCAGTTGCCCCTATATCAGAACCTTCCTGGTGTTTTGGCAAGTCTAAAACTATTGAATGATTCCTCCCATTGTCTACTATAGATTGATAACCTCCAACTAATACTGATTTAGATTTCATATTATATTCCTCCTTTTCTAAAATGTTCTATAAAATTGATTCAAAAATATACACTGTTATAGAAATAACAAATGACTTTTGTTAGTGTTCAGCAGCAGAGAATATGTTATTGAACATCAAGAAAACAAGTATGAAATAACGAAACCTTTTAAAGATTCATTCTTGCATGGGGAATCACATCCTGAGAAGAGAATTGTTTTTTAAGAAACTTATAGTATCCTGTAATAGCTATCATAGCAGCATTATCCGTGGTGTATTCAAATTCAGGAATATAAATATCCCAGCTATGTTTTTCAGCATTTTCGTGGAGTTTCATCTTCAGATGAGAGTTAGCGGATACACCACCTGCCACAGCTATATCTTTAATTCCGGTTTCCCGGGCTGCCAGAATTAATTTATTCATGAGTATATCAACAATTGTATATTGAATGGAAGCACACAAATCAGAAAAATTATTATCTATGAAATGTTCATCTTTCTTCATCTTATCTCTTACAAAATATAAAAAGGCCGTTTTCAATCCGCTAAAGCTGTAATCTAACTGTTTAATCCTGGGTCTGGTAAACGAAAATGCCTGAGGATCCCCTTTTTTACTTTCTTTATCTATTGATGGACCAGCAGGATAAGGCAATCCCATCACCTTACCACACTTATCAAAAGCTTCGCCTGCGGCATCATCAATAGTAGCCCCAATAACCTCCATCTCCAGATAATCTTTCACAATCACTAACTGAGTATGACCTCCGCTAATCAGTAGACATAAGAAGGGAAATTCTGGTGTTTTTTTATCTGTTTGATCCTTCTTTTTTATGAAATGAGCCAGAATATGAGCTTGTAAATGGTTTACACCAATTAACGGAAT
>CAZWHH010000473.1:0-2264 GCA_964633615.1 uncultured Bacteroidales bacterium
GCCTTACTATCAATCATATAAAAGCTTAGGTTAACGGCTATGGGCAGCTGCCGGATAAGTAAAGCGCTTTTTCACTTTCCTGATAAAAATCGGGACAGGCTGTTTAAACCGCTCAACTTAGGTTTTAATTAATAAAGTTTAGCCAACGTTTTCTAAGTTAACTGTATATTCTTTTTAACCTTTATTGATTTATTACAGGGGCATAGTAATTATAAGAATTTATGAAATTTGCGATAGCGAAATATTATTTATTCTGTCAAATCTAAGTTTGAACTTTTGTGATTTTATCGTTAATTTTGAATGATTAAAAATAAGTTTAACCAAAAAATGTATAACTATGGCAGGAATAAAAGTTGCTATTAACGGCTTTGGACGAATTGGAAGAAGCGTTTTCAGAATCGCATATGAGCGAAAGAATATTGAGATTGTAGGGATAAATGACATTACGGATGCCAAAACACTGGCACATCTCTTAAAGTATGATTCGAATTACGGAAAATTCAACGGAAAAGTTGAGTCTGACGATAATAACTTCATTATAAACGGAGATAAAATAAAGGTTACTGCAGAGAAGAATCCTGCCAAAATACCATGGGCAAAAACACCAGACGTAGTAATTGAATCTACCGGTGTTTTCCGCAAAAAAGAGAGTGAAAAAGGAGGGTATGGAGATCATCTGAAAAACGGGGCTAAAAAAGTATTACTTACCGTACCTGCAAAAGATGAAATTGATGCCATGGTGGTCTTAGGTGTAAATGATGAAGACTTAAAACCTGAGCATGAGTGTGTTTCAAATGCCTCCTGTACTACAAATTGCCTTGCACCTGTTGTAAAAGTTCTTAATGATGAGTTTGGCATTGAGCAGGGATTCATGACTACAATACACTCATATACTGCAGATCAGAATCTTCAGGATGCTCCGCACAAAGATCTCAGAAGAGCCCGTGCAGCAGCCATGTCACAAATACCCACCACCACAGGTGCTGCAACTGCTGCAGGTAAAGTGATTCCCGAACTCAATGGAAAACTCGATGGGAAAGCTATCAGAGTACCTACCATTACAGGTTCATTGGTGGATTTTGTTGCCAACCTTAAAAAAGAAGTAACAGCGGAAGAGGTAAATGCTGCCATGAAAAAACATGCACAGGGACCAATGAAAGGATTCCTTGAATACACAGAAGATCCACTGGTCTCGGTGGATATTATAGGAAATCCGCATTCCTCAATATTTGATGCTCAAAGTACTATGGTAATGGGAAAAACCGTAAAAATACTTTCGTGGTATGATAATGAATGGGGCTATTCGAACAGAGTTGTGGATTTACTGGAAAGATTGGTTTAAGATAATAAAATATTAACTTTTGATAATATTCCTCCGGGTTTTATAACTCGGAGGTTTTTTTATCTGTACTTTTTTGTTTTTACTTTAACCATGCATCTGGTTAGAAAAATAATTTGGTGAATGTGACTATTTTATAGATAAAGGTTCTTGAAGTCTGTCTGAAATTTGTGTATTTTTAGAAAAAATACTAACCTTAAAATGATAACTATGAAACAAAATTTTACTTTTTTTAGTATTATTCTTTTTTTTATGTTTTCATTATCAGCATATTCTCAAGATGTTGGTTTGGAAAGCAACAAAAAGAATAACGATAGAATTGGTTTCCAGTTAGACGTAGCCCTTCGGTTACTGTCTCCTGAAATAGCTCAAATGGATAAAGAAGTGGGAGGTGAGGATTTACTAAACAATACAATTCTCAGCGGGGACATAAAATACAAATTTGAACTGATTAATTTCGGTACAGATACTGTAACCCAGGATTCTATTGCTTACGGTTATATTTCAATGGACTATGAAGGAAATCCATTGGATACTATCCTGGCATATTATGAAATGAGTGATTCATTATACCCTGGAACCAGCATGATAATTGAACCCGGATCTATGAATATTGAAGGGGGAGCAGTTTATGGTATTGGGGGATGGTCTTACAAACCAAATGGAGAACAAGATGAATATCCAATGAATGACTCTACAGGTGGAAACTTTTATGTCTATTCGCCGGGGCAGGTAGTTGAAAAGTTTGAACAAACAGATTTCCCTCCTTATGGCTGGCAATCAGATGGTGCATGGTCTACTGAACTACCTTTTTTTATTGTTAAAGAAAAAAGTAAATATTTTGAAGAAAATGTGGCTGCTGCAATTCAAAATTCTGATGATCCTTTGGCAAACCTTATTACCCCAAAAGTAACAGTAGATGAGA
>CAZWHH010000474.1:0-2251 GCA_964633615.1 uncultured Bacteroidales bacterium
GAATCATAAAAGTAAACGATACAGTAGTGGCCGGAGTGAATATGTCGAGCTCAAAGATTGTAAAGATGCTAAAAGGCGACAAGGGTACCACAGTAAAAGTGAGCGTTAAAAGAATGAATAACCCGGAATTACTGGATTTTACTATTACAAGAGACAATATACCCATATACAGTGTAGATGTTGCCTATATGGTTGACAGTGTTACAGGTTACATTAAGATTGACCGATTTGCCAGAACCACCTACAGGGAATTTATTGAAGGCATCAAAAAACTGAAAGAAAATTCGTTCAAAAACCTCATCCTCGACCTAAGAGGGAACAGTGGGGGATATATGAATGCTGCCACAAGCATAACTGACCAGTTTTTGACAGAAGACAATCTGATTGTTTACACCCAGGGGAAAGCAAGTCCTAAACGTGAAATATATGCAACATCAAAAGGCACATGCCATAACATAACACTTGCTGTTCTTATCGATGACTGGTCTGCTTCTGCCAGCGAAATACTGGCAGGTGCCATTCAGGATAATGACAGGGGAATTATCGTGGGAAGGAGATCTTTTGGAAAAGGTTTGGTTCAAGAACAAATCAGATTATCCGACGGGTCAGCCATTCGCCTTACAGTAGCCAGATACCACACCCCCACCGGCAGGAGTATACAAAAACCTTACAATAAGGGAAGAGAACAATATTATAACGACCTGAATAAAAGATTTGAACACGGAGAATTTTTTGAAGCCGATAGCATTGATTTTGCAGATTCTCTCAAATATACCACACCAAAAGGTGATACTGTATATGGAGGAGGAGGCATAATGCCCGATTATTTTGTTCCCATTGACACGACTTACCATTCAAAATTTCTGTCAAAAATAACAAACAGAAATCTTATATACAGCTTCTCATTTGATTACGCAGACAAGTACAGGGCCAAACTTAAACAATTCAAAAAAGTGGAAACCCTGAATAATTACCTGATTAAAAAAGATCTATATAATGAATTCCTTTCGTTTGCCAGAGAAGAAGGAATTTCTACATCAACCAAAGGAGTTGAAAAATCTAAAAAATTAATAGACACGAGAATAAGGGCCTATATTGCCAGAAATATTATGGATAATGAAGGTTTTTACCCGGTTCTTAACGAAATGGACAAAAGCCTGCAGAAAGCCATAGAACTTATTCAAGAAGGAAAAACAAATTAAGATCCCATAAAATATCGTAATGCTGCCAGGGATCTCTCTTTCTCTTCCACAAAGCCCATATGTCCTGAATCTTCCAGGGTAACCAAAGCTCCTTGCTCTGGCAACTCTATTTTCGGTATTACGGCGTGGTAGTCTATATAATTATCCTTTATACCGGCAATTAATAAAAAAGGTTTTTCCATATTTTTCACCAATGCGGAACGATCAGGTCGCTTTTTCATCCCTCTCAAATTAGCAATGATTCCATCTCCCTCAGTCTTCAATGCAATACGTTTGGTCTTCTCAATTTCCTCTGAAAAAATTTTTAAATGATCATTAGCGAAGGCTTTGGGAATATTTGTCTGTATAATTAAATCTTTTTTCCCCTCCTTTACCAATTCAATCTCCCGGTCACGGTTTCTTTTAACTTCTTCCTTATCGGCAAAGGGATGCGAATGAAAAAGCACCAGCTGATCCACATATTCCGGATGATTTTCAAGTAAAGCGAGTGAGACATAACCTCCGAGAGAATGGCCAACCACTATGGCCGAATCTATTTTTTCGTTGATTAAGACAAGTTTTACAGCCTCAGCTAAAAGTTCCATCTGATGCTCTTTCTCAACAACATCCGATTCCCCGTGTCCGGGTAGATCAAGACGAATCACCTGGTAATCTTTAGTTAAACTTTTGGCAAAGTCATCCCATACCTGAAGATTTTCCAGATACCCATGAACAAGCACCACCGGCTTCCCCGAGCCTTCACTCTTATATCTTATTTTCCCTTTCTTAAAATCAAGATAATTCATTGGAACAAAGATTATTTAAGGTTCTTATTTTTAACAAGTTATATTTTATAATTTCAGTGTTTTACCCATTTAAAAGCATGTAAACCTCATGCTTTATTCATTGCCTTTTGTCTGCAGGATGCAGATGAGGGTTTCATATGTTTATTATTTATTTTATAAACAATAGCTTTTCAATATGTGTCTGGGTTCCATCTTCATTGGTAAGAAAGATTAAATAAACCCCTGTATGCACTCTGTTGCCCGACAGGTTTTTCCCATCCCATA
>CAZWHH010000475.1:0-2247 GCA_964633615.1 uncultured Bacteroidales bacterium
ATCCAGCTAGCAAGCGTTTTAGCGCGTGCGTCAAAAATTTGGCATCTCGTTACAAATGAGCGCCAGCCGGGGTGATTTGGTTTTCCTATTCCCTCTTTTCACAATCCTGTTTGATCCGCATGAGCTTTGCGGTATCAAATCCTCTTTTCTCTGCTGTTTTAAGCAATTTTTTGTAGGTTTCCTCCTTCAAGACTTTTTCTCTTGCCAGCACCCACAAATATTTTCTGGAGGGTGACCCAACCAGGGCATACTGATAATCAGGGTCCAGATCGATGATCCAGTATTTGCCAAAAAATGGCCAGAAAAAGGTTACTTTTAGTTTCCCGGGTTCCTCAGGATTGGGAACTTTTGCCCAGCCTTCAACTTTTTCTGCCTTCTGAGGGTTTTCAATTTTGTGCCCTTTGTTGATAACAGTTATTTTCCCGTCTTCGCGCAACTGGTAGGTGGCTGTCACACATTTTAGTCCTTTTTCAAACCGGTTGGGCAGACGGGCAATTTCGTACCACGTGCCTGTATACTTCTGAAGGTTTACTTCATCTACGACTTTGAGGGCTTGTTTTTCTGAAGAACAAAAGGGGAAGAGAGGTATCATAAGCAGAATAAAAATCAGGGTTCTTTTATACATGGTTTTTGTTTTTATTTTCTTTCTAAGTTAATGAATAAATGAGAAACAGGCAACAATAGATAATTCTTGTTTTTCGGAAACTTAATTATTAAATTTGAGTTGAGGCATTTATATGATAAAAAAGAGACACATAAAAAAACAGATTTTAAATTTCTATCCGCTCCTGATTAGCTTTGCAATATTTATTGTAATAATGCTGCTGCATCCTTTTGAAGTTGAAAAATATGAAATCAATTTGGTTCGGGAGATTCACCGTGGGAATAATTCTTTTTATTCTTATGCCGATTTAAATAATGATGATGTTTCCGAAAAAATTCGGTTTATATACATGGAAAGCAGGAATCAGTCAGGTATTGTTGTGTATGAGAATAACAGAATACTGGATCAATGGAATTTTGAGGGGAAAATAGATCTGAAAAATGTTCATTTTTTTGTGGGCGACTATAACCTAAATGAACATAAAGAGATTACTTTATTTACTTATTACAAGGATTCGATTTATCTACATATGATTGAACCTTTCTCTGATAAAAAGTTTAAAGTCGGGGAAAACAAATATCATGAATTTAGCAGGGGAATCATCGGTGTTGAAAACGCTGACTTTAAAATTCAAAAGGGGGGATTTGCAAAATTTGATAAAGACCCTTATAAAGAACTTTACTTTAGTATTACACCGGGAGCTCTAATAACACAACCCCGTAGAGTTTGTATATATAATATCGCAGAAGATACCTTGAAAATTTCGCCTAAAGCAGGAATACCTTTATATGATATTCGTACATTTGATATGGATGGAGATAAGATTCCGGAAATTACAGGAGATGCATATGCATACGGGAATCTTTCCGAAGATTTTCCCTATACAGATATGCGGGGCTGGCTTATGATTTTTAATAAGGATCTGGATTTTTTATTTGATCCTGTCTCTTTCAGAGAATATCCTATGAAGTTATTTGTTCAGCCCTATAAAACTGACAATAAAAGGCTTTTATTTGTTTATCATCAATATTATGGGGTTAAAAATGAGATTGTTCCAAGGCTTTTAATTTATAATAAAAAAGGTGTTTTGTTAAAGGAGAAAAAACTCAATGGTATAGAATATCCCAGGAGAACATCGATACTCAGCAATAAAGGGAACTTGTATTTTTTTACCTGTAACGAAAAGGTGCAGAAGTTGGATCAGAACCTAAAAATAAAGAATGAATGGAGAATTCCCGGAATATTCAATGGAAGTGTAAAATTCAAAGGAGATATTAATGGAGATCATAGCAACGAATTGTTGTTCAAAGGAAAGGGAGAGAATGAATTTGTTATAACTCAAAATAACCTAAAGCATCCAACTTCAATTCCTATTCCCTGCCAAAAGAATTTTTTTCATTTTGCCATAAAGAAAGAAGCAGATGGAGAAAGATTTTTGTTTGCAGAAACCGATAAAACAGCTTCTATCTATTCGTATGAAAAAAACCCATTATTTACCTTCCGTTATCTTCTTTATGCTGGATTGTTAGGTGGCATTTGGTTTACTGTTTGGTTGATAAAAATACTTCAAACAAGAATAATCAGGCATAATTATGAAACACAAAGAAAAATAAATGAATTACAGCTTAAAACAATCAAAAATA
>CAZWHH010000476.1:0-2235 GCA_964633615.1 uncultured Bacteroidales bacterium
CCCTCTACTTTTGAAATCACAAAAACTTTAAATGAAATAGGAGCTAGTTTTATTATTAGCTTATCTAATGAAACAGAGAATGCAGACAATTATGTGACCGAAGAAAAGCAAGCGCTTAATCTTGGGGTTTATAGTGCAGACTTGAGTTATGCTACTACTTATAACATGAAACAATATACCATGAGTTATATGGATGTTTCAAAAAAGCTCGTAAAGGAACTGGGTATAACAGGAGCTTATAAACCGGAATTTGTAAAAGAAGTCAAAAATAATCTGGACCAAAAGAAGAGGCTGACAAAGCTCATTACTAACTCATTTTATGACACTTATGAGTACATGAATAAAAATGGCAAAGAGGAGTTATCTTTGTTGGTTGTCTCCGGTAGTTGGATTGAAGCCATGTATATTACCACACACATTTCAGAAAATACGTATCACAACAAGAAAATTGTGGATCTGATAGCTGATCAGGAGTCTACTTTAAAGAAACTTCTTAATATCCTTGAGCCATACAAATCAAGAGAGTCTATTAACAATATTATAGATCAACTCAAACCGATTAAAAAAATATATGAAAACCGTGAGAATAAAGATTTTACTCAGGAACAGGTGGTTGCTATTAAGGAAAAGATCGGAGAAGTAAGGGCTAATCTTGTCTCCTAAGAATATATTGACTTTAAGAAAGATAATGAAGGCTGCTGAAAATGAGCAGCCTTTTCTATTGATAAAAATTCAGGGAAAGTAAAGCAAAGCTCAGGAAAATTCTGGTTATGGTGGGTTTCTAAAAAATTGTTTTAGCATGGAATTCAATACTTGAAAACCTTATCCTTTTGTAGATTTCTTTAACTTTTTTTTGAGTTGGTGATTATTTGAAGAAATTTATCACTCCGGATTTGTGTTTATTATTAATCTCAGGTTAGATTCTTATACTTAGGGCGATATGTAAAAATCATTCCTTTTGAAGACAAGAGTGAGATTGATCAGTCCTTCTTATTCATCTTCCTCTTCTTTTTCGAGAAAGTAGTTAAGGCTTAGATGGATGGAGCTGTTGGTTATGTGTACATCAGGTTTTTCTCCATCAAACGGAGCTTTTAAGTTACCAAGACCATAACTGTACACCAGTTGAAATTGCAAATGTTCATTTATATATCCGACCCCTGCTTTTAACCCATAATCCAGGTTTTTAAACGGGATATGGAAACCCTCCCTATCGACCTGGTCATTTACAAACTGAATATTTTCAGTTTCTCTGTAAATAACACTTTCATCAATTAGTTCCTCTCGTTTATATTTACCTGTTAATCCATACGCCACATAAGGACCGGCCAGAAGTTGAAATTGCCTGATACCCATATTGAAAGTATAGGCCATAAGGACAGGGACCTCTAAATAGTTTAGTGCAAATTTTTCCTGATAAGTTTTTGTTTCATCAGAAAATTCGGCTTTTGAGCCCTTTCGTGTGAGCAGCAGGGCAGGCTGTACTGAGAAACGGTTGATCGGAATATTTGAAGTAACTCCAGCTTCATATCCGAGTTTGAAAGAACTGTTCTCAATGTCTCCCATAAATGTGGCAAGAGAAATTCCTCCCCGAATTCCAATATCTACCTGGGCTTTGGTATGAATGCTTAAAGCAAATAAAAGCAGTATAAGTAAAAAGAATCTGTATTGCATTTTTTCTTATTTTTTGTTTAAAAATAAAGGGGGAAGATACAAAGAATTAAAATATTGGAAAAATTGATTATAAACTATCGCCAATTGCATGAAAACCCAGATAAAATAAAAAATGAAGCGGCTTTTCATGCCGCTTCATTTTTATTGTTTGGTTATTTCTTATTAATTATTAAAAGAAATAGCTTACAGATACACTGATCACTTTGTTTGTCGCTTTGTAATCACCAGCATCTGTATCACTTCCTTCAGGCATTACGCTAAGATTTCCAAGTCCCAGGCCATATTGAGCCGAGATCATTGCAGGGCCTAATTTGTAACCAGCGCCCACATTTAAGCCATAATCTAACATATTGACAGCCATTTCATTGTCACCAATGTCATCAGGATTATATCCATCTGATACCCCTACCAATGTAGTTTCTTCATCAACAGACATTTCTCCACCTTCGTATGATACTGTAAAGTCATATATTGTTTTTCCACCAATCGCATAGCCAATATAAGGACCGGCATAAACCTGCAGTCCGCTAATATTATAAGCTACATTAATTGGTATTTCCAAAT
>CAZWHH010000477.1:0-2234 GCA_964633615.1 uncultured Bacteroidales bacterium
TTTCTTCTTCCCTTGGTTCAAATTCATAAGTAAAGAAATCTTTCTTCACGTCAAACTCTTCTTTATCGATTAGCTTATTCTGAATATAAGTAGAAACAAACAATTTGGAATTTTTTTCCACATTCAGTTTAATGGTTATTTTTTTCTGGGTTGAATCCAGCGAGTATGACTGACCGGCAATATCTAATTCAGGACCTTTTCTGTCAGTTTTGGCAACGGTGTCGGCGGGTAATATGGTAATATCCCTGGTTTGTTTGTTGTTGTTTTCATCTACAAGGCTGAATTTCAATTTTGTTTCCTTGCCAGTGGGTTGGTATTCATAAATAAATTCATTTTTTTCGATAGTGAACATTTCGCTGTTGATCAGTTTGTCATTTTGGTATGTGGTAACTTCTAACTGATTTCCCCCATGCAAATTCAATTTAATTTTAATATTTTCTTGCTCTGAAGCTGCTTTAAATATTTTATTATCCAGGGTAATTGTTGGTTTTGGTTTTTCCCTGGTTGTTTTCTGTTCTTTTTTCTCTTCCGTCATCTTTTGTGCTGTTTTCTTTCTCAGTTCAAAATCTTTAGAGATTAGATATTGCTGGTTGTTTTTTAAAACAGGTGTTTTATACACCAGGTGATTTTTTCCATCGATCTTCTGATATTTAAAAGATCGTGATTGTTCCTCAGGATTTAATTTGGCAATTGTGTCCTTTGTTTCTGTGTTGATGACATTTATTTGTTTTATTTTTTCATCTTCTTGTTCTTTAGAACCGGAAGTAAAGACCCCTTCAATGTCAATGAAATCAATTGTGCTTAAGTCGTTGAGATGGTATTTGAAAATGTCTTTGCCCCCTGCTGCCGATAGATTAATATTGGCATAGTATGCTTGATTTCCATTATTAAACGGCACGAAAAATCTATTGTGATCAGTAGTGTTAATCGGATAGCCCAGATTTTGGGGTTCAGACCAACCTTCCTCAGTTTTATGTGCTACGAAGATATCGAATCCACCCATGCTAAAATGTCCTTCAGAACTAAAAAAGATTGTATTGCCATCTTCGGTTAAGAAAGGTGTGTCTTCTCTCCATTGGGTGTTTATGGGTTTTCCCATATTTTTTGCTTCTCCCCATTTTCCATTGGGCAGGCGTTCTGAGGCGTAAATATCAAGGTCGCCAATGCCTCCTTCCCTGTTGCTTACAAAATAGAGCTTTTTCCCGTCAGCACTTATAGTTGCATGACTTTCCCAGTATTTGGTATTTATGTTTTCTCCCAGTTTTTTAATATTGCTCCACTGCCCATCTTCAAAATAACTGACGTAAATATTTCCATCCAGTTCGTCCTCTCTGTAGAGGTATAGTTCTTTTCCATCATGAGACAGGGAAGATGTTTCACAATCTCCGTCGATGCCTAATTGTGGCAGTAGGTTGACAGGTGGCCCCCACTGGCCATTTTTTTTCTGAACCATGAATATTCCTGTGTAAAACTTTCTTTCGGAAGTGAAGATAAGCGTCTTTCTGTCACCAGAGATTACCGGGTTAAATTCAGACAGGGGAGTATTCACTGATACTCCTAATTTTTGAGCTGTAAAATTCACGGGGTTACTCATTAGTTCTTTTGCGTTTCGGCAGGCCTGCTTTTGCTTTTCCAAATAGTCCCTGTCGTAGTTGTTTCTTCGGGAAAATAGTCCTCTTTTGTTTTCGATTTCTTTTTCAAAGGCATTGTAATACTCCAGTGCTTTGTCCAGTTGGTTATCGATCAGATAGGCATTTGCAAGATAAAAGAGCGCATCCACCGGAGCTTCTCTTTCATAAAAAGCCTCCCTGTTATAATTGAAAGTTGTGTTTTCTGAAGCTTTTTTGAGATATGGAATGGCTTTTTGTTTTTGCCCTTCAATATGCAAATAGCAAAAGCCGATTTTATAATTTATATTGTGGTTTTCCGGATAGGCCTCATGAACTCTTAAGTAGAGTGGGAGCGAGTTTTTGTAATCCTGAAAATAGAACCAGGTTTCTGCATCCATGAATAATTCCTGTAATTTGTAAGCAGGTTCTTGTGCAGGAATTGTTGAAGCAGAAAAAATGAATATAAATATGAAGTAAAGTTGAGACCATCTGCATATTTTAAGGACAGGAGAGAAAATATAAAATAGATATTTCATTTTTAGTTTTTATTTGAGTCTTTTGTTCTTAGATCTTTTTCTTTTGTGGGAATGTTTTCTCTTTCGTAAAGTTTTACGCGATAGATAT
>CAZWHH010000478.1:0-2232 GCA_964633615.1 uncultured Bacteroidales bacterium
TGTCAAAGAGAAGTATGATAAGCATAAGAAGTATATTGACAAATTAAAACATTCTAATACTCCGGTAATCCTTGCCATTAACAAAATAGACCTGGCTACACAGGAAGAAGTGGAGAAAATTATCGATCGTTGGAAGAAAGAGCTTCCCGGTGCATCAATATTGGCACTTTCTGCTATTAAAGGTTTTAATCTGAAGTCGGTATTCGACCAAATCCTTGAAAAATTACCGGAAAGTCCCCCTTTCTACTCAAAAGATGCTTTAACTGATAAACCGGAGCGTTTTTTTGTTTCGGAGATTATCAGGGAAAAAATATTTATTCATTATAAACAGGAAATCCCTTATTCTACAGAAGTACAGGTTGAAGAATTTAAAGAAGAAAATAAAATTCTTAAGATTCGGGCGAATATCTATGTAATACGAAAAAGTCAAAAAGGAATTCTGCTGGGAAAAAAAGGACAGGCTGTCAAAAAAGTGGGAATGCAAGCGAGAGAAGATCTGGAAGCAATTTACGATAAAAAAGTCTTCCTGGATCTGTACGTTAAGGTAAATACAGATTGGCGGGAGAAAGAAGGGTTTTTAAGAGCGTCCGGGTATAACATCTAAAAAAAACAGCAGGCATGAAAGAATTAGAAAAGAATACGTATGTTTTTTCAGTAGAAGCAATTGGGTTTGCTAAAACACTTGAAAAAAAGGAAGCACAGAAAAAAAATGCCGGTATAATAAAGGAATATGCCGGCACAGTCTACAGAAAACTGGCTGATGCTCAGCAGGAAGATGAAACAGAAGTATTTGCTGATTCACTGCGAAAGAGTTACCAGGCTGCTTCTCAGGCGAAAGATCTATTTGAAGAATTAGAAATTGAAAATGATGTTGATTTACAGGATCAACAAAAAAAACTACTGGAAAAAATTAAAATCATTGTATCCAAAATGGATGAGATCATCAAAAAACTAATTTATTAATATGGCAAAGGATACCATAGCAATTGTAGGACGTCCGAATGTAGGGAAATCAACCTTGTTCAATCGCTTAACTGAATCAAGGAAAGCAATTGTTGATGAGTCGAGTGGTGTTACACGCGATCGCCATTATGGTGAAGTGGAATGGGAAGGAAAATTATTTCGCATTGTGGATACGGGTGGTTACGTAGAAAATACGGATGATGTTTTTGAAAAAGAAATTAAAAAGCAGGTAAATCTGGCCATTGAAGAGGCAACTGTTATCCTTTTTGTAGTTGACGTGGTGAGTGGAATAACAGACCTTGATGAAGCCGTGGCTGATTTGTTAAGAAAAACAACCAAAAAGGTAGTTCCCGTGGTCAATAAAGTAGATAATCAGAACAGGGGATATGAGGCCAGCCAGTTTTATGCTCTGGGTCTGGGAGAACTTTTCCCTTTGTCTTCTATGCATGGCTCAGGTACCAACGACCTGTTGGATGAAATTGTTCAGTACCTTGAAACAGAGACTGAAGAAGAAAATTTTGAGATTCCCAGATATGCAGTGGTAGGAAGACCCAATGTGGGTAAATCCTCACTGATTAACAGTTTGATTGGTAAAGAGAGAAATATTGTAACGCCGGTCTCCGGAACAACCCGTGATTCAATCTATACAAGATACTCAAAATATAACCATGACTTCTACCTTGTGGATACTGCCGGACTGAGAAAAAAAGGCAAAGTAAGAGAAAATCTGGAATTTTATTCCGTTATGCGGACCATTCGTACTATTGAGAATGCCGATGTTTGTTTGTTGATGATTGATGCCACAAGAAAAGTTGAGTCCCAGGATATTAATATTTTTAAACTGATTAAAAATAATCGGCGCGGAGTAGTGATCCTGGTGAATAAATGGGATCTGGTTGAGAAAGATCATCATACTGCCAAACAGTTTACACAGGAAATTCAAAAGAAAATTGCCCCTTTCCAGGATGTGCCGATTCTTTTTGTTTCGGCTTTGTATAAACAAAGAATTCATAAGGTGCTGGATGTGGCTCTACAGGTTTTTGAAAACAGAAGAAGAAAAGTACAGACAGCAAGGCTCAACAAGGTAATTACTGAAGCGGTAAAAGATTACTTTCCACCCTCTGCACAAGGGAAGTATATTAAGATTAAGTATGCTACACAACTTAAAAGCTATGCCCCCTCTTTTGCTTTTTTCTGTAACTATCCTCAGCTTGTAAAAGAACCCTATAAACGTTACCTGGAAAATGTGATCCGCAAGAATTTTGATTT
>CAZWHH010000479.1:0-2213 GCA_964633615.1 uncultured Bacteroidales bacterium
GATATTGATAATGAATGCGATAATGCGACAGTGGATATTTCAGTAACTTCTGTAAATGATACTCCGGTTGCTGTCGATGATTCTGTGCAGACCAATGAAGATGTGGATGTAACCTATAATGTCCTTGAAAATGACAATGGACTGGGCGATGGCAGCTTGAGTATTAGTATTATCATAGCTCCGGAAAATGGAACAGTAGAAGTTACCGGAGACAGTACAATAACTTATAGCCCTGATTTAAATTATTATGGAGAAGACAGCCTGGTTTATGAGGTCAGCGATGCTGATAATGAAACATCCACAGCCAAGGTTTATTTTACTATGAATTCAGTTAATGATGTAAACCCGGTAGCCAATGACGACGAGAGGGGAACCACTCAAAACACACCTGTTACGGTACACGTGCTTTTCAACGATACCGGGTTAGAAGATGGAGGAATATTTTTACAGATTGACAACAACAATCAGCCTGAAAATGGCAGCATTACTGAAGTTACAGACAGTACCATTACCTATGATCCTAATACAGATTATTTAGGGGATGATGAATTTATTTATCAGTTATATGATCATGAAAACGATGTGAGTAGCGCAAATGTAACAATTCATGTGGTCTCAGATAATCACATACCTGATGCAAACGATGATGTGGTATCTACTCATTTGAATACTAAACGGTTTATTGATGTCCTGGCTAATGACATAAATCTTGATGATGGAGGCATTGAAGTTGCTAAATGGATTGCACCCAACCATGGTGATATTGTTTCCATTGATTCTAATATTGTTGAATATCAGCCTGAAAGTGGTTATTCAGGAACGGATCATTTTACCTATATGGTGAGTGATGCAGAAGGTGATTATGATACAGCGGGAGTTTATATTACCATTACCGATGACAGCAACATGATTCCGGTAGCTAATGTTGATTCTGTTGAAACACCAGAGGATACAGATGTAACATATAATGTATTAAATAACGATGAAAACCTGGATGATGGAGTATATTCACTAACAGTTATAGAACAACCTGAAAGCGGATTGGTTACGAATGTTGAAACAAATGGAAACATTAGTTATAGTCCGGCAACAGATTTCTATGGGAAAGACAGCCTGGTTTATAAGGTATGTGATATGAATAATGATTGTGATGAAGCCAAAGTGATTATTGAAGTTACAGCTGTAGATGATTATCAACCTGTTGCCAATGACGATTCCAGTGGAACCAGCGAAAATACTCCTGTTACGGTTCACGTGCTGATGAACGATACAGGTCTGGAAGACGGAGGAATTGTCATAAGTGAATTTTCTGCTCCAGCCCATGGGAATATTACCAGCATCGGGGAAAATACGATTACTTATACCCCTGATAATGGTTATATAGGGAATGATAATTTTGAATATCGTATTACGGATAATGACGATGATACCGATGAAGCCAATGTAGAAATAACGGTTAGAGTAAACAACCTCGTACCAACAGCCAAGGCAGATGAAGCAACTACACCCAAGCAAACTCCTGTTCAGATAGATGTGCTGGCTAATGATGTGGCAGGAGATCCGGATATGGCAAGCATGAAAGTGACTGAATTTATAGAGCCTAATAACGGATCTATTAGTATTTCAGAAGATTCGCTTGTTACTTATACCCCTGATCCTACATTTACCATTGGCATCGATACTTTTTACTACAAAGTAGATGATATTGATGGTGACTGGGACACAGCAAGAGTATCAGTAATCGTCTATGACGGATATAATCACAGACCACATGCATTTGATGACTATGAAATTCTTGATGAGGATGCACCCCCGCTATTTATTAATGTATTAAGAAATGATACTGCTTTGCAGGACGAACCGATTCAACTTTCAATAAAAACACAACCCTTGCATGGAGAGATAACTCAAATGTATGGCGACAGTGCTATTGCTTACAGGCCTGATCCCGATTATTTCGGAGAAGATAGCCTTACGTACGAAATTCGTGATATAAACGGCGACTCCGATGAGGCAAGAGTTTATCTTCAAATTCGTCCTGTAGACGACGGATTCCCAATAGCAAAAGATGACTCAACCGGCACCTCTATGAACACACCTGTTGATGTGGATGTGCTTATGAATGATGAAAATCTGAAAGACAGTATCGTACTGTCTAAAGTTTCTGATCCGGCACACGGAAGCATACAGATAAACGAGGACAGTACAATTAC
>CAZWHH010000480.1:0-2203 GCA_964633615.1 uncultured Bacteroidales bacterium
CCTGTTGATGATGTTTTGCTGGTTGTTAAGCACATGCTGGAACAAATTATAGATATTATGGGGGAGAAGGGTTTTCAGGTCGGCTCCGACCAGGCCAGGTATTACTTCATTAATGGAATAGGCCTCTTCACCCATATAGTCAATGAAGGTTTTGTTCGATTGGATGATCTTCAGATTATTGTCAATGATCACTACTGCTGAGGGTAGTTTTTGCAGCATCGCATTAATAGTTTCTGAGGCTTCTTTGGCCGACTGTTTTTCTTTCCGGGCTTTTTGCTCAGACTCCTTTAGTGCTTTTTGTGTTTGAGCCAGCTTTTCATTGGTTGTTCTGAGTGCTTTAATGTATTTATTTCTGTTTCTCAGGGTATAGGTCAGACACATATCGGTTTTTGCAAGTCCTTTGGATACAGCAATGGCAAAATCTCTGCAGGAAGCATATCCGCATGCACTGCAGCCCACGGTTGAATCAATGTTTTCTTTCCCTATGGCTTTCAGTACCTCCTGGATTTTTTCTTCCGGGGGAGCCTCGATTCGTTGGTCGTCTCCTTTAAATTCCCTTGAAAAATCCAGGTGAATATACTGGTCAATTTCCCTTTTCCACTCTTCTAAATTGAAATTTTTCAGCCTTTTGTTGGCATAATTTATCACGATGGACTTTCGGAGGTATTTTTTACCGCCCGGTGAGGTTCCGGGGCCCATGAGGCAGCCTTCGCAATAAAACATGTTGAAGTGCTTTTTGATCCTGTCGATATGTTTTTCGAACTGATCCACCCCGTTGAGCATGTTTTGTTTGCCTTCTGCAGTAATTACCTTACCTTTTTGCAGATCCTCGCTGATACCTGCTGCCTGAAGTAACCCATTGCTTATGGGGAAAAGGGATCCTTTATATCCGATCGGTGGGTCAAAATCCGAATATTCCAGTTTGCTTTCATGTACCCTGTATTCTTCAAACATTTCCCTTAATTCTATAAAAGTCAATATGCCATCTATTTTTCCATCTGTCTTGTAAAGTTTTGCTTCTTCTTTTGAGTCAATGCAAGGACCAATATAGACTACTTTAATGTCGTCTCCGTATTTTTTTCTGACTACTTTTGCTGTGGCTACCATTGGGGAAACCAGGGGCGCCAGGTTATTAAGCAATTCAGGATGGAATTTTTCTATAAAAGATACCACTGCGGGACAATTGGAAGAAATATAATATTTGCCTTTAAAATTACTGAATAACTCTTTGTATTTGAGGGCAATCAAATCCACGCCAAAAGAAACTTCATTCACATGATCAAATCCAAGAGACTTAATCATTTGAACGAATTTCCGATAATCAGTAATGTCATCAAACTCCCCGGAAATACTCGGGGCTACTATCGCAACCTTCTTCTCTTCAGCTTCAAGAATTTTTTCTACTTCCTTTTTTGAATCTGAATAGACAATAGCTTTCTGTGGACAGGCATTTATGCAGCTTCCGCACCCAATGCACCTTTCAGGAATAACCCTGGCATAGTCGTTGTTGATTTTTACCTCTATAGCATTCACAGGGCATTCTCTCACACACGAGTAGCTTAAATCACATTTTTCCTTTATAATACTTACCAATGACATATCTCAGGGTTTACTCTAAAAATATTTGTGAAAAATCTCATCTAATATATGAATTAACTTGTCAGGAGTGACCTGGGTGTATATTTTGTCTTCAAACTTTAAAATTGGGCCTTCCTGACATCTGTCCATGCAGTGACAACCATGAAAATAGATCTTGTCTTCCAGTTGATTTTTTTTAATGTAATCTTTGATTGCTTGCACAGAATTTTTGTTACCTCTTGAAAAGCAGGCACTTCCAAGACAAATGACCAGTTCTTTTTTGCCTTTTTTCGTTGGTTCACTTCTCATATGAAAGTAAAAATATAAATTATAATCTGTAAATTCCTGAATACTTTATTATTTATAATCAATTTAAATTACCGTTATAAAATTAACAACATATCATAATTGATTGATTATTAGTATAGTAAACCGCATGTTAATCAATAATAATAACAATAGGTTTTCTGTTATTTTATTAACAATGTTTGTAAAATAACAATTAATTGTTTTAAATTTGTACAAATAATTCTTTGGTATAGAAACCAATATGTTAGATTGTAAAAACTGACTGAATGGACAAAGTTACACAAATACTTGAAAAATATCCTTTTGCTAAAAGAGA
>CAZWHH010000481.1:0-2203 GCA_964633615.1 uncultured Bacteroidales bacterium
ATATCCAAAGAAAAGCAACAATAAAATAATTGAACTGATATTTGATATCTTGTTACCCACATAATAGGATTTGGGTTTAAATTCAAACTCAATGGTATGTTCCCCTTGCGGAATGGTCATTCCACGAAGAATATAATTGGCTCTGAAATGATCCTGAAGTTCACCATCCACATGAACTTTCCATCCATGGGGATAATACACTTCGGAAAAAACTATAATCTGGTTTTTACTGGTATTTGCCTGATATTTCAGATAATTGGGTTTATATTCCACCAGTTTAATACTTGCTGACGAATCCCGGCCAAATTCTTTCCGTGCCAGCTGATCCTTAAATCGTTTGTCAATAATTGCTGTTTTCTTTGGATTGATATTATTCAATACCTCTATCTCTTCATTGGCGTTTTCAACCATCTCGTAGTCTGAAACAAACCAGGCATTCCCAAATACAGATTTATTCACTATAGGAGCAGCCTTGGGATTATAAATAATATATTTAGTGTTTAGCATATTAAGAATATCCTGTTGTTTCAAAACGCGGTCTATATTCTTTAAAGATTTTTCTTTCTGAAGTGTATTAATAATTTCCCTCATCTCAGGATGGATATGAAACTCTATCAAATCCTGGTAACGCTGCAATTTTGCCCCGTGATATCCTCCCACATGATTATGGAAATAAGAGGTGCTGGCATCATTAAAGGTATTCACAGCCAAATTCAACACCCTGAAATTTTTCTCTTTATCATTCAGTATTATCTGATCTGCACGCGATTTCTTAAAAGGAGTTTTCACCTCGGTTTCTCTTACAAACTGATCATCATTCAGGTATCTTTTGTCCACACTCCACATATCTATCAGAATAAAAACACCCAGAAGCAGGATAGCGTATTGATATTTCATCTTTTTAAAGAAGAAAGCATAAACAACTACGGCCCCTAAAAAAATAAAAATAAGAGACCGAAAAGCATCTTTCCGTAAAATAGCTTTTCTGTCATCACGGAGAGATTGGGCAAACCAATCAGGTAGTTGAGAATCCTGAGCTGCTGCAAAATTCTGTAAAATTCCGGGGAAAAGCAAAAAGAAAACACAGATTCCACCCAGTATATAAAGGGAATATTTAATCGCCCTTAAGAACTGCTCTTTGGATATTTTATTTTCAAATAATTGTTTCATTCCTAAAAAAGCAAAAAACGGAACAGTGAATTCTACAATCACCAAAGTCATAGATACCGTGCGAAACTTATTGTAACCGGGCACATAGTCCATAAAAAAACTGGTGAGCTGCATCAAGTTATCGCCCCAGGACAATAAAATGGCCAGAATGGAAACCACAATGACCCACCATTTGAATGGCCCTTTAGTAATAAATAAACTAAAAACAAAAAGAAAGATTACGAGAGCTCCAAGATACATGGGGCCAGAGGTTCCTGGCTGGTCTCCATGATAAAGAGGCAGGTTTTCAACATACTGTTTTGCCTGTGCAGGCGGAACATTATTCTTTCTTAAAGCTTTATATGTTTTGGAATCAGTGGATAAAGAACCCTGAGAAGCTCCTCCTTTATAATTAGGAATAAGCAAATTAAGTGTTTCATCCACCCCATAGCTCCATCTTGTGGCATAATCTTTATCTAATCCTTTGGTTTGATTTTTACTGTCTAATTTTAATTCAGACTCTCCCCGCATCGAATGTTCTCCATACTCATAAATTGTCCATAAATTGCCAAAATTACTGCCAACGGCCAAAGCAACAGCAATTAACAGCATGCCGGTAATTTTCAAAAATTGTAAAACCCTTTTTTCTCTGATAAATTTTATCAGCTCTGTGATTCCAAAGACAACAACAATAATTAATGTATAGTAAGTTATCTGGGGGTGTTTAACCTTAAGCTGGAGCGCCAGGAAAACCCCGGTTAAAATCAAGCCCCACCACAGATGCCTTCTATAACTAATGATTATACCTCCTATCAGAGGCGCCATGTAGGCAATAGCCAGGGCTTTTGTATTGTGTCCTGCAGCAATAATAATAAAAAAGTAAGTGCTGAATCCAAAGGCAATTGCCCCGACAATACTAAGCCAGGGACTCACCCCAAAAAGCAAAAGGGTGAGGTAGAATCCTAACAAACAAAGGAATACCTGGTTTGCAGGTTTTTCGGGAAAAGTTAATATTTTATGCAGAAAACTTAGGTTGTTATCAAACTTTGTACCT
>CAZWHH010000482.1:0-2195 GCA_964633615.1 uncultured Bacteroidales bacterium
AAGTCCTTGCCCATGTAAAAGATGATAAAAAAATCATTTACAAAAAGAAAAGAAGAAAACGATACCAGGTGAAAAATGGTCACAGACAACCCTTAACGCAGATTCAGATTGAAAAAATAGAAACAAAGAAAGCGGAGCCTAAAAAAGCGGCTGCAAAAGCAGAACCGAAAAAGACAGAAACAAAAGAAACAAAGAAGGCTGAGCCAAAGAAAACCGAAACAAAGAAAACTGAACCGAAAAAGACAACCACTCAAAAGGCTGAAACAAAAAAGACTGAGACTAAGAAGACTCAGACAAAATCGGCGCAGACTAAAAAAACTGAATCAAAAAAGACGGAACCAAAAAAGACAACAACAAAGAAGACGGAACCAAAGAAAACTGAAAACAAAAAATCTGACGATAAAAAATCATAAGCCATGGCACACAAGAAAGGAATGGGTAGTTCCCGTAACGGTAGAGATTCTGAAAGCAAACGGCTTGGAGTGAAAATATTCGGAGGTCAAACTGCCAAAGCAGGGAACATACTTGTAAGACAAAGAGGAACAAGACATTATCCCGGAAAAAATGTCGGGATGGGTAAAGACCATACGTTATTTGCTTTGACAGACGGAAATGTGGAATTCAGAAAGAAAAAAAACAAATCATACGTTTCCGTATTACCTGCAGAGAACTAAAAAATTAACACAAAAAAACTTGATCTCCTGTATCTTATGCACATAAGCCGATACAGGAGTTTTTTTATCATTAAATCTTTCTTTTATGCTGACATTAAATTACATCAGGGAAAATGCCGACTATATCATTGAAAGGCAAAAAACCCGAAACAAAGATTTTTCGGAAATCATTGAGCAGATAACAGACCTGGACAACAAGAGACGGGAGCTGCAAACAAATCTCAACCAGGAAGAAGCGGAGATGAAAAACCTCTCCAAACAGATCGGTTCTCTCTTTAAAGAAGGAAAAAAAGAAGAGGCAAATTCCCTTAAAGAAAAAACAGGACAGCAAAAAGAAAAGATTAAAGAGGGACAAAAACAACTGGGAACATTCGAGGAGCAGATTCAAAACCTCCTGGTACAGATCCCCAACGTGCCGCATTCATCTATAAAACAGGGCAAAGGCGAAGAAGACAATGAGTTGTTCAAAGAAGGTGATATTGCTTCTCCTGAGCTGGGCGACAACAAGATTCCGCACTGGGAACTCATTAAAAAACACGATATCATCGACTTTGACCTGGGAAACAAAATTACCGGTCGCGGCTTTCCGGTCTATAAAGGCAAAGGAGCACGTCTGCAAAGAGCCATGATCAATTTCTTCCTCGACAAAGGAAGAGAAATGGGCTATAATGAAGTCCTCCCACCCCTGATGGTGAATGAACAGAGCGGCTTCAGCACCGGGCAGCTCCCCGACAAAGAGGGACAGATGTACCAGGTACCCATCGACAATTATTACCTGATACCCACGGCTGAAGTACCGGTAACCAATATCTACCGCGACACCATCGTCGAGAGTACAGACCTGCCCATTAAAATGACAGCCTACACTCCTTGCTTCCGAAGAGAAGCCGGTTCATGGGGAAAAGATGTGCGCGGACTCAACCGGCTTCACCAATTCGATAAGGTTGAGATCGTCCAGATACAACACCCTGAAAAATCTTACGAGACACTTGATGAAATGGTGACTTACGTGGAATCGCTCATCCGCGCCCTGGGACTGCCCTATCGCATCATGCGGCTCTGTGGCGGTGACCTGGGCTTTGCAGCAGCCCTTACATACGACTTTGAGGTTTATTCTGCTGCACAGGACAAGTGGCTGGAAGTGAGCTCTGTCTCGAATTTCGAAAGCTACCAGGCCAACCGGCTGAAACTCCGCTACCGCGATGAAAGCACAAAGAAACCCCGGATCGCACATACCCTGAACGGAAGCGCACTGGCCCTGCCCCGACTGCTGGCAGCAATCCTTGAAAACAACCAGGATGAAAACAGCATCCGCATTCCGAAAGCGCTGGTTCCGTATACGGAGTTTGAGACAATATAGAAAGTGGCAGTGATGAGAGTGGGAGCACTGAGTAGTGAGAAAAAAAGTTTCAGGTTTCATGTTCCAGGTTTAAGGTGATGAACGTTTGAAGGTTTGATTGTTTGAGGGTTTGATTGTTTGAGGGTTTGACTGTTTGAAGTTTCACGTTACCAGAGAATGAA
>CAZWHH010000483.1:0-2191 GCA_964633615.1 uncultured Bacteroidales bacterium
AAGAAAAGCCTAAATTACTAATCGGGGGTGCTTCTGCTTATTCCAGGGAATGGGATTATAAAAGAATGAGAGAGATAGCCGATAAGGTGGGAGCTTTGTTTATGGTAGACATGGCTCATCCGGCGGGTTTGATTGCAGCCGGGTTGCTGATCAATCCACTCGAATATGCACATATTGTTACTTCTACTACTCATAAGACCCTTCGGGGACCAAGAGGTGGAATTATTTTAATAGGCAAAAATTTTGAAAACCCCTGGGGTTTAAAAACCAAAAAAGGGAACGTTCGCAAAATGTCCGGATTGTTAAACTCTGCTGTTTTTCCGGGTACTCAGGGAGGACCTTTGGAACATGTTATTGCTGCTAAAGCTGTTTCTTTTGCCGAAGCACTGGAGCCTGAGTTTAAAGATTACCAAATACAGGTACAAAAGAATGCCAACATGATGGCTGAAAAATTTAGCGAAAAAGGATATAAAATAATTTCAGGGGGAACTGACAATCATTGTCTCCTGATTGACCTTAGAACTAAAGTGCCTGATATTAGTGGAAAACAAGTTGAGGATGCCCTGATTAAAGCCGATATCACCATTAATAAAAACATGGTGCCTTTCGATTCCAGGCCACCAATGCAAGCTTCCGGCATGCGTCTGGGTACAGCAGCCATCACAACCAGAGGCTTGAAAGAGGACCAGGTTGTGAATGTCGTAGAGTATATTGACAATGTAATTACCAGCATTGATGATGAAAATACGATTCTTGATGTGAAGTGGAAGGTGAATGAAACCATGAAACAGTATCCGCTTTTTGCTTACTAATATTTTTTCTTCATAGCTTTAAACAAAAGGGGCTTTTTTAAGTCCCTTTTTTAAATTATTTTTAACGCATGGAGTGGTATATAGTTTTAGCAGTTATTGGAGTGGGTTTTATGGCGGGTTTTATCAATACCCTGGCCGGAAGTGGTTCCCTCCTTACACTCCCCATGTTAATGTTTTTAGGGTTACCTGCCAATGTGGCCAACGGGACCAATCGTATCGCTATCTTACTTCAAAATGTGGTGGGTGTGGCCAGTTTCAAACAACAAAAAGTGCTGAATGTAAAAATGGGATTATGGCTTGCTGTTCCTGCCATAATAGGCTCATTAATAGGAGCACAAATTGCAATCAATCTCAATGAAACCATGATGGAAAGAGCCATAGGTGTTTTGTTGTTTGTTATGTTCTTTCTTATCCTATACAAACCTCAGCAATGGGTAAAAGGTAAAGCCGGCGAAGTGAGAGCGAAACCAACAATACTTCAGTTTATCATTTTCTTTTTTATTGGCGTTTATGGAGGGTTTATTCAAGCAGGTGTTGGTCTGTTTCTTTTGGCTGGTCTTGTCCTTGGAGCAGGAGTAGACCTGGTCAAAGCAAATGCCCTGAAATTATTGATTGTCCTTTTATATACGCCATTTGCCCTGGCTGTCTTTTTCTTCAACGATCAGATTAACTGGAAAATTGGATTGATACTGGCTGTTGGTAATATGCTGGGCGCTTTTGTGGCAAGTCTTTTTGCTGTGGCCTGGGGCGCAAAATATGTCAGATATATTCTTCTGGCGGTAATTTTGTTTTCGGCTTTGAAATTGCTTGGATTGTTAGATTTTATATTACCTTAGTTTTATGACTGAATGGCAATATCTGGCTGCTATCGGGATCGGTTTTCTGGCTGGTTTTATCAATGTATTTGCCGGAGGGGGTTCTCTTCTTACATTGCCATTCATGATGTTTTTAGGATTACCCGCTAATATAGCCAATGGCACCAATCGTATTGCTCTGATCATGCAAAATATTACGGCAACGGGCAGTTTTAAACAGCTGAAAGTATTTCGGTTTAAAGAAGGGATATATCTCGCGATTCCTGCGATTGTCGGGGCTATCCCCGGGGCCTTCCTGGCTGCCAATATCGATAAGGCATTTCTTGAAAAATTTATAGGGATTTTGCTGATCGTGATGTTTTTATTTATCCTGATTAAACCTGAGAGGTGGCTCAAAAAGACTAATGATTCATCCGGTAAAATGGGATGGCTACAGATAGTAACATTTTTCTTTATAGGATTATACGGAGGTTTTATCCAGGCCGGGATCGGATTCTTCCTGATTGCTTCATTGATCTTTGTTGCCGGATCAGACCTAATTAAAGCCAATGCGCTTAAACTTTT
>CAZWHH010000484.1:0-2189 GCA_964633615.1 uncultured Bacteroidales bacterium
GATATAATCCTGGAATTTCATCCGGGCTGTCTTGCAAATCAGCATCCATAGTGATTACGACATTTCCCTTTGCCTTTTTAAAGCCGACATGCAGGGCTGCTGATTTTCCATAATTGTTTCTGAATCTAATTCCTTTGAGATGACTGTTTTCCTCGGTTAATTTACTGATTACCTCCCAGGAATTGTCATCACTTCCATCGTCCACCATAATTACCTCGTAATCAAATTGGTTGGCTTGCATTACCCTGTCAATCCATGCTGTTAATTCAGGAAGTGATTCTTCTTCGTTATATAAAGGTATTACTACTGATATGTCCATTCAAACGGAGCTTTTTTATTGAAAAATCGGTTTTTCTTTCTTTGTAAATGCAGAAATGATCAGAGAAAAGATGGTGCCCCAAAATGCAAATCCCAAAATAGTAAATAAAAATGTCAGGAGGGGCGATTGGAATTTTTGCTGCATCTTTGTCATGGCCTCAACTTGTTCTGCAGCCATTCCCTGATTTAAAAATTTCTCCTGCATGGCATTTATTGCTTTTGCAGTTAATTCAGGATCAATGAATTTATACAGAATGAAGGTAAACAGACCAACTACCACACCACTGATCACGCTAATAAGGACCCCATAGCCCAATGATTTGCCATAGGAGATATATCCACCCAGTTTTTGGTTTCTGTAAGTTATTGTACCCCAGATTATTCCCAGGATAAGAATGGCGAATTGCAGAATTCCGATATACCCTTTGGGCTTATATAGAACATCTGTCATGTAGAGTATTAAATTATAGATAATTAAAACAATACCTACAATAATTCCGGCATAGAGCGCATTTTTTATCAAAGAATTTTCTTCTTTTTTTGTGTTGGGTTGTTGTGAGTTGTTTTCCATGATTTTTCTGTTTTTAAATAATAGACAAATATAGAATTTTTATATTTCTTTAGTAAAAGATTTGAGTTTAAAGATAAATTTTCTAATTTTGCATTTCTGGGCAAGTCTCATACGACCAGCTCCTGCTGAACTCCCCCAGATCCGGAAGGAAGCAAGGGTAGGCGGTCGAGCGGTGCGATATGAGTAGCTTGCCCTTTTTTCTTTTCTTTCCTTTCTTATACAAGGTATCATCTGTCATTTGGAGTAATTATCCTCCGGTGGAATTCTAAAAATTTGAATTTTACTTACTTAATTCCTATCTTTAAATTGTTTTCCATTTTTAATTCTATGGCATACTCGGTTAATCTTACACAGAAACAGGAAAAGAGGTTGCGTGAAATAATCCGGGATTATCAGGGCAGCAAAAGTGTTTTAAAAAGGGCTTATTGTCTTTTACTCAGAAATGAGGGCCAAAGCAATGATAACATCACTCAATTACTGGGCGTTCATGAAGACACCATTGCTGATTGGTTGAGATTATATAAAAAAAGAGGGTTGAATGGGCTTTTGACGTTTCATTATCACAAAAGAAGGAGGTCGAAATTAAATAAGTACCGTTCAAAGATTCGCAAGATTGCCAGGTTAAAAAGAGTGGATACCATTGAGAAGCTACAGAACGAATTGTATGATCGGTTTTATATTGAAGTTGAATACAGTTGGTTGTACCGGTATTGCCGAAAAAATCATATTTATTCTACACTAAAAGGGAAGAATGAATTATAAAAAATTGTTAATTATTTCCGGGGGGCAGACAGGTGTTGATAGAGCAGCATTAGACTATGCAATGGATCATAAGATTAAATGCGGGGGCTTTTGTGCGAAAAACCGGAAAGCGGAGGATGGGGTTATTCCCTCTGTATATCCCCTGGTGGAGCTTGAGTCTCCTGATAATGAAGAAAGAACGCGCAGGAATGTCGATTATGCAGACGGAACGATTGTGTTTGAATATAAAAAACCATTCTCCAATGGATCTTTATTAACTGTTTATCATTGTCAACAATATAACAAACCCTATTTTATCTTTAAAATTAATTCTGAAGCAGGGAATCAATCCTATCAGGTAAGAAAATGGATAAAGGATCATCATATAAAAATTTTAAACATTGCGGGAAACCGGGAAAGTGATGATCCCGGCATCTATAAAGCCACATATCATTTATTGGAAGAGATCTTACGGTAAAATTTAATTTCTTTATTTTAGATAAGTTTTATCCAGCAGGTCAATGTAAGTTTTCATATAAATAGGTAAATCTACTGGCCT
>CAZWHH010000485.1:0-2180 GCA_964633615.1 uncultured Bacteroidales bacterium
CCACTTCCCTTTTTAATATCTATTTCACCATGCATCTGTTCATACTTCTCTATATTATCCTGCAAGGCTTTCAGAAATCTTTTCGCATGCTCAGGGGTCAGAATGATTCTTGATTGAACCTCTGCCTTTGGAACACCCGGCATCACTCTGATATAATCCAGTATAAACTCAGAACTCGAATGGTTAATTACAGCAAGATTTGAGTAAATACCCTGGGCTACTTCTTCACTTAAATTAATATTAAGTTGATTTTTATTCTCTTTGTTATTCTGATCATTGTTATTACTCATAAGAATCTATTATTTAGAATCAACTTCTTCTTTTTTACTTTTCACTCTCATTTTCTCATAATCTTCAATTGAGCCCACAATAATATCATCAAATTCTCTACCCCCTGTTCCTGCAGGAATTTTATGTCCTACAATAACATTCTCTTTCAGACCCATCAGATCATCCATCTTTCCTCTGATCGCAGCTTCATTAAGAACTCTTGTGGTTTCCTGGAATGAGGCAGCAGATAGGAAACTTTTAGTTTGCAGGGCAGCTCTTGTGATCCCTTGCAACTTCTGACTGGAAGTGGCAGGAACGGCATCTCGTGCTTCAACTGGTTTCTTATCTTTTCTCTTAAGCACAGAATTCTCATCACGTAACTTTCTTGCTGTAACAATTTGTCCTGATTTTAAATTAGCAGAATTTCCGGCATCTACAACGACTTTCTTATCGTATATCCAGTCATTTTCTTCCTGGAACTCGATTTTATCAGCAATTTGTTTTTCAAGGAACTTGGTATCGCCCGGATCTTCGATAATCACTTTACGCATCATCTGTCTTACGATAATTTCAAAGTGCTTATCATTAATTTTCACACCCTGTAAACGATACACTTCCTGTACCTCATTTACAATATATTCCTGAACTCTTGTGGGTCCTTTGATTGATAGAATGTCCGCGGGAGTAATAGCCCCATCGGACAGTGGTGTCCCGGCTTTCACATAATCATTTTCCTGGACAAGGATTTGTTTCGACAGAGATACAAGGTATTTTTTAACCTCACCCGTCTTTGATTTAATAATGATCTCACGGTTACCTCGTTTAATCTTTCCAAAGGAAACTTCCCCGTCAATTTCAGAAACAACGGCAGGGTTTGATGGGTTTCTTGCTTCAAAGAGTTCTGTTACTCTTGGCAAACCACCTGTGATGTCACCTGATTTTCCTACAGTTCGGGGAATTTTAACCAGAACATCTCCTGTATTCACTTTGTCGCCTTCCATCACAATCACATGAGCTCCCACAGGCAAGTTGTATGTTTTCAGTACATCCCCCTTATCATTTACTATGTGAATTTCAGGATTCTTTTTCTTATCTTTGGTTTCAATAATAACTTTTTCTTTGAAACCGGTCTGCTCATCAGATTCTTCTTTATAAGTTATACCGGAGATCACATTTTTGAACTTCACTTCCCCGTCCATTTCTGAAATGATAACAGCGTTATATGGATCCCACTCACAAATCACTTCCCCTTTCTTCACTTCATCGCCGCTGTTATAGTAGAGCCGGGAACCATAAGGTATATTATTCGTTGAAAGAACAATATTGGTGTTCTTATCAATTATGCGCATTTCTGCCAAACGTCCAATTACAATATCGACTGTTTTATCCTCTTCTTTTTTCTGAACGGTTCTCAGTTCATCAATTTCGATATATCCATCGTATTTTGAAACAATACTTGAGTGTGCTGCTATATTGGATGCAGTTCCTCCAACGTGGAATGTACGCAGTGTAAGCTGAGTTCCGGGCTCACCAATTGATTGTGCTGCAATAACACCAACAGATTCTCCATTTTCAACAATATTTCCTGTTGCCAGGTTGCGTCCGTAACATTTTGCACAGACTCCTTCCTTAGATTCACAGGTTAATACTGATCTGATCTCAACTTGTTCCAGGGGCGATTCTTCTATCTGGTGTGCTATTTCTTCTGTGATCATTTCACCTGATTCAACGATTAAATCGCCACTAAACGGGTGATAAATATTGTGAACCGCGATTCTTCCAAGGATTCTTTCATAAAGAGTCTCAATGACCTCTTCATTTTTGGTGATGGGTCCTACAATTAAACCTCTTAATGTACCACAATCTTTTTCTCTCACGATCACATCCTGTGAAACATCAACCAGTCTACG
>CAZWHH010000486.1:0-2172 GCA_964633615.1 uncultured Bacteroidales bacterium
ACATGAGCAATTGAAGCATTGGCCATACCAAAAGACTCAGCTCCCACCCCAATGGCTAAAAATTCATTACTGTATTTAGCGGTCTGGGAAAAGCCAGTAAAAGTCAGGAGACACAAAAAAACCAGGAACTGGAACCGTTGCTTCATATCAGATTAATTATTCTACCAGGCAAGTAAAACAGAGCCCTTCATTATTTTTATTAACTTTCATGCAAGGATATAAAAATATTTTGAAGTTACATTTCACTAAACTACTAAATTAACTTATTTTTGTAGAAAATATTGCAAACATTATTTTGAATTTTGAAGACGGCTCTTAAACAAATACCCAATCTGATTACCCTTCTGAATCTGCTCTCGGGAAGTTTGTCAGTTGCTTTCATCGCTGCCGGAGAGGTTCGTTCAGGCATTATTTTGATAGCACTGGCTGCTGTTTTTGATTTTCTTGACGGACTGACAGCCCGGTTATTAAAAGTACAATCAGAAATGGGAAAACAATTAGACACACTGGCGGATATTATAAGCTTTGGGTTTGCTCCCTCTTTCCTGTTTTTTGAGCATACCCGTTTACTCCTTCTGAGCAAAACACAGGAGCCGGAATTAGTAAGTCTGAATGGGTTTAACCTGGTACTTGTTTTTATCCCTTTTGTTTTTGTGCTCTTTGCAGCGATCAGACTGGCCCGTTTTAACATCGACCCACGGCAGAAAAAAACATTCATTGGACTGCCCTCCCCTGCGGCAGCGCTACTCGTATCTTCCGCTCTCTGGATTTATTACACGCCCCATTTTGAAAATATGAACCTTTTTCTTGAAAACCCTGTATATTTGAATATAAGTCTCGTATTCATTTCATTTTTAATGGTAGCTCCTTTAAAATTCTTTTCACTGAAATTCAATGGACTGTCCTGGAAAAAAAATCAAATCAGATATCTTTTTACTGGTATTTCAGCCATTTTATTGATCACATTGCAGACCATGGCTTTGCCAGTCATCATAAGTATTTACATAGTGTTCTCAATCATCAGTAACTTAAAACTTATAAACACATACGCACCATGAAATTTATTGCAGAAATAGATGTAATGCCCCTAAAAAGTTTACTTGACCCCCAGGGGAAAGCAGTATATAACAGCATGCAAAACATTGGTTTTACGAATATCTCCAGTGTAAGAATCGGAAAGCATATTAGGCTTGAAATCGAAGCCAAGAGTAAAGAAAAAGCCATGGAAGAGGTGAACGAAGCATGCAATAAGATACTGACCAACCCGGTAATGGAGGGTTATGAATATACGGTTAGGGAAGCTGAAAACTAATCGGTGCTTGTATCTGAATTTCCCGGTTTATTCATAACATCAGTCTGCCTGGATATCGATTCTTTGTGAACAAGCTGAAGTAACTTTTTGACAAATTGTTCAGAAAGGCCCAGATTCATTCCCAGTTTAACCCTTGATGAAAGAATACGTTCCCAGCGGCGTAATTGAAAGATTGTGACTTTATTATCGCGTTTATACTTTCCTATTTCCTCCACAAATTTCATTCTTTGGGCAAGCAATTCTATAATTTGCTTATCCACAGAATCAATTTTCTCTCTTAAAGACTCCATCAGATCAGAAAACTGCTCATTGGTTGAATTAATCGATCGAAATTCCAGATTTTCCATTAAATCTTCAAACTCCGCAGGTGTAATTTGCTGAAGGGCATCGCTTAGGGCTTTACCCGGATCAGGGTGTACTTCAATCATCAAGCCACTCATGTTAAGATCGAGGGCTTTTTGTGAAACAGGCTTTAGATATTCAGGACAACCGGCAATATGACTGGGATCGCATATTACAGGTAAATGATGATACAATGTTTTCAGCTCAATTGGAATTTCCCATTTCGGAATATTTCGAAATTTCGTAGCTTCAAAAGGATAAAAACCCCGGTGAACAGCAGCAATTTTCCTAATTCCTGCATTATAAAAACGCTCCATGGCACCAATCCACATCTTTAAATCGGGATTGACAGGATTTTTAACCAAAACCGGAATATCTGTTCCTTCCAGGTAATTAGCTAATTCCTGTATTGAAAAAGGATTTGAGGTGGTACGAGCCCCTATCCATATCATATCTACCTTGTTTTTTATTGCCAGATCAACGTGATCCGGACTGGCTACTTCAACAGCCGTACGAAG
>CAZWHH010000487.1:0-2171 GCA_964633615.1 uncultured Bacteroidales bacterium
TTTTTTTAATAAGCTTTGGTGAAAGGGCATGGCAATGGACAAACCTATGACATTGGCTTTGTTTTGCTGAATGGCTTCGATTATCGCTGGCGCCGGGGTATATGCTCCCAGGTAATAGGTATCCCAGCCATCCATTTCAAAAAAATCGCATACCATTCTGAGTCCTATTTCATGCAACTCACCCCCTGCACAGGCCCCGATAAAAGTATATCCTTTGCGTTCGGTGGAAAAAATATAAGGATAAAGTTGTGACATAATCATTTGCGTGGCAGCCGAGACATAATGCTCCTTTGCCACACTGATTCTGTTCATCAGCCACAAACGGCCTACCTCCTTTTGAGAGGGTTGAAATACTTTTAAATAGATATCTTTGATTGGCCTTCCATTTTCAATTTCTTTCATAATCAACTTACCCGCGTCATTTCTTCGCCCCTCAAGCAACAGTTCATTAAACTGTTTAGCAAGCTTTCCTGTTTCAGTAGTGGGATCAATATAAGAATCTTCGTGTTGCACTGTTTCCCGTGCTTTCCTAAGTCCAGCTTCAAGATATTGCGAAGCAATACTGTATGCATCATGGGGCAAAAAATCTTTCAAAACCTCATCCGTAATTTTCAATGTGTTGATAATAACGTTCTCCGGAAGATTTATCTCACGGAACAACAGTTTAACCCATTCTATGTATTCCGTAAAAATATCTTGATCTTCTATTTGAACTGCCTCAGATAAAAAGGAAAGATGATAAGATGCATCCTGAATGCTCTTCCTTCTCCCTTCTTCACCGTATTGTTTCCAAAAATCAGGAGCATACGAATATTGTTTTTCAACAACCTCTTTTGCTATAATGTTTTGTTTTTCCTGGAGTATTTTTTGAAGTTCATCTTGTGCCTGCTGCATAAAAAGGATGGATTTGTTTACTAACAAATATAATGATTACACCACATAATTGCAATTGATGTTTTTTCGCATTAAAATATCACAAATACCTGTTTATTAAGCTCAAAAAATTATCCATTTCAACGGGTTTGGCGATATAGTCATTCGCCCCTGCTTCCATTGATTTCTGCCGGTATTCGGACAGGGCATGGGCAGATTGTACAATAACAGGCACCTCTGTATCTATTTCTCTTAGTTTGCTGGTAGTCTGCAATCCATCCATAGAAGGCAACTGTATATCCATTAATATCAAATCCGCTTTCGTCTGTTTTTTCTCCTTTATAAAATGAATTGCTTCTTCTCCCGTCCGGCAAATTTTAAATTCAGCCTTTGTATCTGCGAAAACCTCCTGAAGGTACAACTGGCTCGAAACATCATCTTCCACCAGCAGAATGGTTTTTCCTTTCCAATTGTATTTCTCCTTTCCAGGTTTCTGAATTTCATTCCTGGTTATGGTTCTCTCTATTAACGGTTGATAAGGAATAGTAAAATAAAATACACTTCCCTGGTGAACCTTACTTTCAAGCCACATATTTCCACCCAGAAGTTTTACCAGTTTGCCTGAAATGGTTAATCCAAGGCCGGTACCTCCATATTCCCGGGTTGAACTTCCATCTAACTGGATAAACCGCTGAAAAATTACTTTTTCCTTTCTTTCAGGTATGCCAATTCCTGTATCGCTGACAAAAAATAATAACTGGTTGTCTTTTCTTTTTACACCGAATTCTATTATTCCTTCTTTTGTGAATTTTACAGCATTATCCAGCAAATTATCAAGCACCTGGCGAACCCTGTTGCCATCGCAATTGAGTAAGCTTTCCTCATCAGAAAGGTGATAGCTAATTTTCAGGGCTACAGGAGATTTTTTTTGATCCTGGCTTTTTAGTTGCTGTTCGTACGTTCGGTATAAATTCAGACAAATAGATTTCAAATCGCTTTTATAATGAACAATTTCCATCTGACCCGATTCAATTTTTGCTATGTCAATAATATCGTTTACAAGTCTCAATAATTTATTTCCGCTGTGATGGATGATGTCAATATATTTTCTCCTTTTTTCCGGTCCCAGATCACTATCCAACAACTGACTGAACCCGAACATGCTGTTCATGGGAGTTCTTATTTCGTGACTCATGTTTGCCAGGAAAGAGGTCTTTAAACGGTCGCTCTCTTCAGCCTTTTCTTTGGCCTTTAGCAATTCGTCTTTTTGTTTCTGAAGTTTTTTGTTTTGCTGAAGC
>CAZWHH010000488.1:0-2163 GCA_964633615.1 uncultured Bacteroidales bacterium
TTTTGTATGGGGTGCTTTATTATGTTATTTTGAATATTTCCGGGAAACAGATGAAGTCTTTCACTACCCGGTTTCTGGGTGTTTTTGGTATTAAGATAATTCTTTTACTCATTTTTATTGTGTTGTATTCTTTTTTTAATCCTGATGTAGCCGTTCAATTTCTCATCACCTTTTTTATTTTATATGTGATCTATACAATACATGGAGTAATTGCCATTTCAGGGTATTTAAAAAAACAATAATCCTGGTATATTGGTATCCCTCCCGGTGTGAACTTAGCTTCAGATGAGGAAATGTTTTTCAGCTTAATCATTTTCTTTTTAATTAATTGTGATCCTGCTTTTACTTTAACGAAATATACCCCATCAGAAAAATTATTTATCTAAAAGTCATTTTTTTACTCTGGAGATTTTCTTCAGCAAAATTTTTCAGCAGGATGGCATTTTCTTTAGGGTTTTTATCTATTAGCCGGAGAGGGATAATAGAGTTTTTGTCTCTTTTACTTAACCCAAACTCGTAAGCTTTGTCATAATAGGAAAGGACAATATCAATGGCAGTATAAAAGTCATTTTGCGCAACGGCTTTTTCAGCTTTGCTGGTTCTTAAACCGCCCAGGCGTTTTTTTATTTTTTGAATCGACTGAATGAGGATATCATTGTCAAAAGTTGAATATTCCTCTATAAGCCTTTTGATTCGTGTATCTTTATCAACAACAATTTTAATGACGGGGCTTTGACGCATTTGTGTAAATAATTCATCCGGAATGGCATTTCTTCCGATCATTTTACTTTCGTCTTCGATCCAGATTGTTTTTGTCCGGTCTAAATTTTTCCATTCTTCAAACAGAAGGTTTTCGAAGTGTTCATTGCTGCATTGAATTTTTTGGCCTATAGAACCGAATGCGGAACCTTTATGGTGAGCAATAAATTCAAGATCAATCACTTGTTCTCCCATATGCTTAATATTGTTCAGTAATTCGGATTTGCCGCTGCCGGTGTAACCTCCAAGTATAATTATATTGACATTTTTCTGCATCTGTTTTCTGAGGGAATTTCTGTAATTTTTGTATCCTCCTTTTAAAACATGGCATTTTATGTCACCTTTGCTGAATAACCAGGCCATGCTTTCACTTCTCATTCCTCCCCGCCAGCAATATAAGAGAAGTTCATTTTTTTCCGGCGCAAGTTTTTTGGCCTGATTAAGTAATGAAACCATTTTAGGTCCTGCAATTTCCAGACCTTCCTTGATGGCAGTTTTTCTCCCTTGTTGCTTATAAACGGTTCCCACATGGGCCCTTTCGGCATCATTAAAAAGCGGTATATTAAAGGCATTGGGAATATGTCCTCTTTCAAATTCGGAAGGGGATCTTACGTCCACAACAGGAATTGTTCCCTTTAACTGAAAAAACGGATCCGGTTCGATTTTTTCAATTAAATTTTCCATTGCCTGAACAGGTTTTAATAGCGTTTTACCCTACGTTTGATAAAATTTTGGGTTTTATGATGGCTTTGATGGCTTTAACGATCCCATCTTTGTCTATTCCGCATTCTTTATAGAGCTCATCTTGTGTTCCGTGTTCGATAAATTTATCGGGAATGCCCAGCCTTTTTATGATTGGATAATATTGATTTTCATTCATGAATTCCATAACAGCGGTTCCCAACCCCCCTACAATAGTGCCGTTCTCAAGAGTAATGATGTGTTTGAATTTTTTACCGGCTTCATGCAGGATATCCTTGTCAAGGGGTTTGACAAAGCGCATATCATAATGAGCCACTGAAATATTATATTTGTTAAGTTCTTTAATTGCTTCGGTGGCAAAATTACCAATATGTCCGATCGAAAGAATCGCCAGGTCTTCTCCCGATTGTATTCTTCTTCCCTTGCCAATTTTTATTTTCTTCATAGGTTTTTCCCATTCAGCAGAAATGCCTCTGCCTCTTGGATATCGAATAGCAAAAGGGCCCATATTTTTTTGCTGGGCAGTGTACATCAGGTTCCGAAGTTCTGTTTCATTCATAGGTGCCGAAACAGTCATGTTCGGAACATTCCGCATATAAGCCAAATCAAGAGCACCATGATGAGTTGCCCCGTCACTACCCACCAATCCACCTCTGTCAAGGCAAAAAGTGACATTTAAATTTTGTAAGGCAACGTCGTGAA
>CAZWHH010000489.1:0-2153 GCA_964633615.1 uncultured Bacteroidales bacterium
AAAAAAAGAATTTAACTTCCCATGGCTGGCAGCAAACATTATAAATGATAAAACAGATCAGCCCTATTTTCAGCCTTATATTGTAATTGATAAAGCAGGAATGAAAATTGCCGTGCTGGGTATGGTAACCCCGGCAATACCTAATTGGTTGCCTAAGGAAGTTTATTCAGGAATGTATTTTGAAGACATGTTAATCTCTTCAAAAAAATGGGTGAAAAAGATCCGCGGGCAGGAACAGCCAGACCTGATGATTGGGTTGTTTCATTCAGGCCTTGGGAAACTGAGCAGTAAAGATATGAAAGAGAATGCAGTACTCGATATAGCTAATAAGGTGAATGGATTTGATATTATTTTTTATGGGCATGATCATCAGCAAAATATTTTGAAGACAGAAAATCAACATGGAGATACGGTTCTTTTAATAAATCCCGGAGCCAACGCTAAAAAAGCAGCAGTGGTTAATGTCAGCACGGGAAAAAGTATGAACAAAACTTACCTGAAAAGAAGCAAGGCAGGTTTTATTGACCTCCAGAAATATGAACCAACCGAAGAATTTAAAATGGAATTTGAGCCTTTTAAAAAAGAAATAAAAAAATTTGTAAGTAATAAAGTGGCTTATCTCCCTGAAAATATTTTTGCAGGGAATGCATTATTCGGTCCCTCAAAATGGATGCAGTTAATTCACAAAGTCCAGTTGAAGCATGCTCATGCCGATCTTTCATTCTCAGCTCCCCTTAGTATTTATAATAAACTGAATGACGGGGAGTTAACCACTGGGGATCTCTTTGAATTCTATCGATTTAGAAATTTATTATACACGATCAAACTGTCTGGCAAAGAAATTCATGATTACCTTGAATATAGCTATGCAAACTGGTTTAATACCATGAATAGTTCTGCCGGACACCTGTTGAATTTTAAGTTAGACAGTAACAACCAACCTTTTTATTCAGAAAATTATGGGCACTATTTATTGAATGGGACTTATTATAATTTCGATTCAGGATATGGGATTGATTATGTCGTTGATCTAACGAAACCCTCAGGTGAAAGAGTACAGATAAAATCTTTCTCCAATGGGGATCCTTTTTTTCCGGATCAATATTATAAAGTAGCTCTTAATTCATACAGAGCCAATGGCGGAGGAGGACATCTTACTGAAGGAGCAGGTTTGAGCAAATCAGAAATTGACCAGCGTGTAATGAATATACGGAAAAAGGATATCAGGTATTTAATCCTGGAAGAAATACAAAAAGAAGATACACTGAAGATTAATCTTGAGAAAAACTGGAAAGTAAAACCTTTCTCCTGGTGGAAAGAAACAAAATCAAAAGATTCTTTGTTATTATTCAAATAAGGAAATAATTTATTCAAAATAAGAACCTTAAATAATTTTTATCCAAATGACACGAACAACTATCTTAATTATCAGCGCCCTCTTATTTGCAGGGTTTAATTCATGCCAGAACAAAACAACCGATTCGGCCGGGGAAAAACAAACGACAGCAGCACCATCACACAAAGTAGAAAATATTATTTTATTAATTGGGGACGGGATGGGGTTAACCCAGATTTCGGCTGGAATGACTGTAAGTAAAGAACCCCTGGCGTTCAGAAAATTTAAACATATTGGACTTCAGACTACCAATTCAGCAAGCGATTATATTACAGACTCGGGAGCAAGTGGAACTGCCCTGGCTACAGGCCAGAAAACAAAGAATGGTATGATTGGTGTTGATTCTAATAAAAACAATTTAACCTCCATTCTGGAAATTGCTGAAAAAAATGGCCTGGCAACAGGTTTAGTCAGTACGAGTTCGATAGTTCATGCCACTCCGGCAGCTTTTATAGCACATAATCCTGTACGTTACGATTATGAGGGAATTGCCCTGGATTTTTTAAGGACTGAGATCGATGTTTTTATAGGAGGAGGATACAAGTCCTTTGCTGAAAGAGAAGATGGAAAAAACCTTATAGATTCGTTGAGAAAAGACAACTACCAAGTGATGAGAGATTTAGAGAGAATTAAAAACACAACGAGTGGAAAATTAGCTGGATTTACGGCAGAAAAACATAATCCGAAATTTTCGGAAGGAAGAGGTAATATGTTACCTGTGGCAACGGAAACTGCCCTGAATATTCTTGATAACAAT
>CAZWHH010000490.1:0-2146 GCA_964633615.1 uncultured Bacteroidales bacterium
GTGTTCTGGATTTATCGCAAAACAGGGAATCGATTTCTTAAGGGAACATTTTACGGTTGATTTTGTTACCCATTATTTACCTTAATAACTTTTCGAGATTATGATTTGTATTAAAAATCCTGATACGAACCCCTATTTTAACCTTGCAGCGGAAGAGTATGTCTTAAAAAATTTTTCTGACAATGCATTTATGCTTTGGCGGAACAGACCTTCAATTATTGTGGGAACCCACCAGAATGCTATTTCAGAGATTAATGTGGAATATGTGAAAGAAAACAACATTGACGTGGTAAGAAGATTATCCGGAGGTGGTGCTGTTTTTCATGACCTTGGAAATCTTAATTTCACCTTTATCAAAAATATTGAAAGGGGTAAAGATAAAGTTGACTTCAGTACTTACACAAAACCTATTATTGATGTGTTAAGAAATATGGGACTGAATGCAGATTTTCAGGGAAGAAACGATATTGTAGTTGATGATAAAAAGATTTCAGGCAATGCTCAACATCTGAACGGCAACAGGATGATTCACCATGGCACTTTATTATTTTCTTCAGTAATGACAGACCTTTCAAGTGCTTTGAAAGTAAATCCTCTGAAGTTTAAAGATAAAGCAGTAAAATCCGTAAGAAGCAGGGTGACTAACATCAGTGATCACCTGAAGGATAAAATGGATGTGCTTGAGTTCAGAGATCGTATTATGGAGCATATTGTTTCTGAGAATGAAGGTGCGGTAATATATGAATATACAGATGAAGACAGGGCTGCAATTAACCGCCTGGTTGATGAAAAATATGGAAAATGGGACTGGAACTTTGGCGTTTCTCCAAAATATAATTTTAAAAAGCTTATTAAAACCAGTGGAGGAAATATAGAATTTCATATAAATGTGGAAAAAGGGGTTATGAAAGATGTTCGTATCTTCGGGGATTATTTTAATAGCCTTTCCACCAAAGATGTGGAAGAACTTCTTAAGGATACCCCACATGAATACCAAAAGATCCGGGACAAACTGGATAACATTTATTTTGATCAGTATTTTCATAAAGTAGACAGGGAAAATTTTATAAACGGTATGTTTTAGACCTTAATTTTTATGAAAGCATTCATTTAAAGGATGCCCAGAAGCTAATTCAGATAAATTTGACTTTTTAGAACAGGCTCCTTGAAGAAAACCTGCAAAGAGATTAAGAATTCTTATTAGATTGTGAGCTTTTATTTTTATTTTTGGAAAAAACAACATGCCCGGAGTATTGAATGATGAATATTTCATGAGAGAGGCTATTAAAGAAGCCAAAAACGCCTTGGTCAGGGATGAAATTCCTGTAGGAGCAGTAATCGTATGCCAGGAAAAAATTTTAGCCCGGGCTCATAACCTAACCGAAACATTGAATGATGTAACGGCTCATGCAGAAATGCAGGCCTTCACATCAGCAGCCAATACTTTAGGCTCCAAATATCTTAAAGATTGTACCTTGTATGTTACATTAGAACCCTGCCCAATGTGTGCCGGAGCTTCTTATTGGGCGCAGATCAGCAGAGTTGTATATGGGGCAGAGGATCCTAAAATGGGATTTTTGAGCCGGGGTTTCAATTTATTGCACCCTAAAACAAAAATTTCAAGCGGGATCCTTGAAAATGAATGCAGTAATTTGCTGATTGATTATTTTAAACAAAAACGTTCAAAATAAATTATTCCAATGCATCAGAACATTAAACATCTTTGGGGCGTTGATCTTGGGGGTACCAAGATTGAAGGCGTTGTGATCAGAAAGGGTGATAAACCCGAGATTCTTGCCAGAGAACGTATTCCAACAGAACGGGAGAAAGGCTATGATCACATTATTCATCAGATTGAAAAATTGATCGGACAACTAAAAAAAGCAACCGGCCTGGAACCAGAGAAATTAGGTATTGGAGTGCCGGGCACAATTGATAAGAATACAAGAAGACTCAAAAATTGTAATACCACTGTACTTATAGGGAAACCTTTTCGGGAAGACCTGGAAAAATCTTTTTCAGTTCCGGTACGTATGGCCAATGATGCAAATTGTTTTGCACTGGCAGAAGCCAAATTTGGAGCCGCCTACAAAATTAATCCACAGGCAGAAGTTGTTTTCGGAGTTATTATGGGGACAGGCGTTGG
>CAZWHH010000491.1:0-2146 GCA_964633615.1 uncultured Bacteroidales bacterium
TGAGAGAATATCAGAAGGCAGCAGAAAAAATGGCAAAAGATTATGAAAAAGCAGCCGAGGAAATGACAAAAGAGATGGCTGAAGAATCAGAAAAGGCTGCAGAAGCAATGAAAGAAGCAATGGCCTTTAAAATTCAAATGGCCAATGGCGATGTGATTAAAGATGTGGATAAAGGAGATATCAAAGATGCTCTGGATGAAGTGGATGAAGATAATTCGACCATCATACTGAGCAAATCAGGCAGGTTTATACAAGCTGCTGTAACAGAAGATGGATTTTTGATGGAATACAGAGATGCCAGTGGGTATTTCTCAACCAAAAAGACTGATCTTTCAAAAGACGATGTGGAAGATGCATTGATTGACTTCTTTAAAGAAGATGACGATTATAAAGAAGATTTTGAATGGGAGGAAAAATAATCTAAACTTCTTTTAACCAAAATATATATCCCGGTCTTTGTGGCCGGGATTTTTATCTTAAACCGTTTGCTATGAAAAATATTTTAAAAAAATTGTGGCTGTTAATATTCTTTATTGGTATATTCAATTTTGTTCAGGCCTGTCAACCCTTCAATCCGGATGAGCAAAATGATTCAGTTGATATTCAATCCTCTGAACTTGTAGTTTTGTGGACGAGTGGTGATGTCGAAGTAGCTAAAAAAATGGTATTTATGTATGTTTATAATGCAAAAAAATATGAATGGTGGGATAAAATTACCTTTATTATCTGGGGACCTTCATCGAAATTACTTGCTGACAATAAGAAGCTTCAGGAGATATTGAAAAAAATGAAAGAGGAAGGTGTTATCCTCAAAGCATGTAAGGCTTGTGCCGACCAGTATAAAGTATCCGATAAGCTGAGGGAGCTAGGGGTTGATGTTAAATATATGGGTAAACCTCTGACTGAGTATATTAAGCAAGGTAAAGAGATATTAACCTTTTAGTTGTTGTTCTGTCAGTGATTATTAAAAAGAAAGTTTTGAATGGAATAAAAAAAAATTGGGAAAATTTTAACCCAATCAATTTTTTAATCCACTTTATATAAGGAAAAAATTAATTATCCCAACAATAATTAATAATTGCTAATTCATAAAATCAATTTGCAGTTCCTAAGCCAAGTAAAAATTTTGTTGGAGCTAAAAAACAATCTACTCCATCAATTTCTCCGCCAATTAAATTGGCAAATTTTTCATAATCTAATTTTTTCATATTATTTTCTTTTTTTAAAAAAAATTCGATGACTGATTATCATAAATAAAACAGAAAGAAATAAAAAAATCTGTTCCAACTCAAAATTAGGGATGATTGTCTTGTGATATAAAAAAACAATTAAAGACAATATTCCAATAAGTAAAAAAATAATACCGAATGTTATTCTTCTCATTATTCAGCAAATTTAGTCAAAGCATCCTCTTCTTGCGGCATCAGCAATTCCAACTACAGCCAAAGGCCTGCCTCCCCATAATGCAGTTGCAGCGCCAACAGTTGCTATTGCACCATCTATAAGACAATCTCTAAGGTGCCCACCACCTTTAATAAGTTCCATTTGGTCGAAAGTCATTTTTTTGTTTTCATAATTTAAAAATTTTAAAATTTAACATTAGATTCATGACTAAGATACTTTCTATAAGTATTATAAACAATTAAAAATAGCTTTATTTAATTGATGGTAGGTTTTTTTGAATGGATGGTTCGTAATAGTCAATGAACGGTTCATTGTAAAATTATCAATCCCCGTACTAAATTTATTTGAATATATTTTATCTAAGATAAATAAAAGAACTTTAAAATTATTATTATATCAAACTTTTAGCTTGCACCTTTTTCCTTTCTACTGCAACAGCACAAGAAAGCGTTAATGCCACAGGCGGGAATGCTTTGGGTAGCGGAGGGTGTGCAGCAAACCTATGAAATTTTTTCTTTTTTATGTGTTGCGCCTGCGGAAGAAAAAATAAAAAGGGCTGCAACTGGGATGGGCAAAAAGTGTGACAGAAATTGAAACAGCAGGGTGGATGAAGGGTGGCAGTGGGTACGCATGACCCCGATAAAGAATATCATACCTTTTGGTCTCTCTATCAGTCAACCAAAAGGTTGATCTTCTAAATCGGGATTTCCCAATCATATCCATTAGTACGCCTCATTCTTCG
>CAZWHH010000492.1:0-2145 GCA_964633615.1 uncultured Bacteroidales bacterium
GGAAACATCACCAAATCAAAAGAGATGGAAGAGAGAATAATTCAGTTTCTTAAAGAACAAGGAGTAGAAGTAACACTTGAAAATTAACGATACAATTATTGACAAGGCACTAAACTGATGGAATTATGAAAACCTGTAATTATTGCGGTGTTGAATTAGAAAAAAACATGAATTTTTGTCCCTTATGCGGAGAACCCGTCATGCACGAAAATACAGATCACCTGGAATATATCGAAGTAAGAAAACGTGAGCAGGAAGAGAACCTGTTAACCGATTATCAGAAACTTACTAGAAATCAAAAAAGAAAACTGTTTTGGCAGATATCAGGAATTATACTTCTCTCCGGTATATTAATTACGCTGATCCTGGATTTTTTAGAAAATCAGACCATCACCTGGTCGCGTTATACCATCGTTATTTGTACAGTGCTGTTTTTAAATACCACAATGATTACCTTTTGGTATAAAAAAATAGCCCTGCTGTTCATGGGAAGTTTTATCTCCACTTCCGCCCTCTTATTACTTCTGGATATATTTCAAGGATCTATAGGCTGGGGGGTTAAATTAGGTGTGCCTTTGCTTTTTGCAGCCTACGTGGTCGTATTTATTCTCATCAGCCTGATTAAAGCCGCCCGTCAGCGTGGATTGAATATCATTGCCTATTGTCTGATTGCTTCAGGTCTACTTAGTATCTGTACGGAAGGTATTATTTCACTGCAAACCATAAACCGTTTTCATATCGACTGGAGTATCATTGTAATGGGATCTGTTTTACCAGTAGCTCTATTATTATTATTCATTCACCATCGTTTGAAAAAAATAACGGATTTAAAAAGATTTTTCCATATCTGAAAAAGGTAAACCCTCAACAAACCTCAACAAAAAAATTAAGTATTTGAAAAAACAACCCACAACTCGGACCAGAGGTCTCTACCCATCACAAAATATAGAAACAGCCCCCCTATCCATCCATGATAAAGGCCTAACGACCACAAATTCGGCCATTTAAAATATGACCTTACAAAAATAATTTCCATGACAAATGCAAAAATCATAAGAGGAATACTTGGATAGTGCACCATGGCAAAAAGAAAAGAAGTAAACAGGATAATCTGCCAATCTGCGAAATCCAGAACAGTTAGTTTTTTTAAGTTCCCTGCCACCAGTCCTGCCATCATAAATTGCTGAATAAGACCCCATATTGGATATAATATGAGAATAGGAATTACATGCCAGTTTAAAAACCTTGCATTGGCGTATAATCCATAAACAATGATTCCTCCTATACAAAGCAATACAAAGGGCAATAAAAAGAGCAACGATTTTTTTAAATTAGATTTCTGAAATCCCCAGGATTCTAGCCAATCCGGGTGATTGCGCTTTTTCCTGTAAATATATATCAACCAAAACAAACAAGCTGCCGTAACATAAAACAACCTGAACTCCAACCAGTCCATCAGCACAAATTTTAGTATACCGGTTATCAGAACCGCTATTACCTCCAGCCATCGTTCCTTATCAGAATCATTCTTAATAATATACTTAAATTTCATAGTTTAAATGTACACATTCAAGTTGAAAAATCATTTCTCAGAAAATATTTTTTATAAGGATAGCACCTGCTTCCTTAGCCTTAGCCTTAGCCTTAGCATTAGCCTTAGCATTAGCCTCAAATCTCATAATCTTCTGATTGAAAAAACTTTTGCGTTAACTGAACCCTGTTCTTTACGCCTGCCTTTTTATAGATGTTGTAATTGTGGTCTTTTACAGTTTGCAGGGAGATGAACAATTCGGCAGCTATTTCTTTATTGGTTTTTCCCTCTTTTATTTTGTAAATGATTTCTCTCTCCCGCTTTGAAATTCCATACTTTTGAAACAGATTTTCCATCTTATCAACTTTTCCGGAATGTAAATCTAAGTGTTTCTCCGTATAGTTCTTGGTAAGGATTACCAAAGGGAGATCTCCTGCAAAATACAATAAAATAAAATACATGGGAAAAAGATAATGCAGATCAATAAAATGAAGAGAAACAGCTGTTAGTATGGTACTTAGTAAAAATATTAATGAAAAATACACAATAAATTGCCTGAACTTTTTTTCTCTTTTCTTTGAAAGATGCGTTAACAGAAAGATAAAAATATAAGC
>CAZWHH010000493.1:0-2140 GCA_964633615.1 uncultured Bacteroidales bacterium
CTTACCGGATAAAAATTCTCATTAATATATTTTGCGATGGGAGGATGATTAAATGTATTTTTCTTTAGCTTTTTACACCATCCGCACCAATCAGTATACACATCAACCAATATTTTTTTAGGTTCTTCTTTATTAAGTTCAACAGCCTTTTCAAAAGAGATCCATTCCACCTGCTGACTAAAAGCGGGCAAAACAAAGAGAGAAATAATTGCCAGAATAATAAGTTTCTTCATAATACTATTTTTATAAATGCAAATATATAAATACTTTAATAACTCCATACAAAATTATACAAAATTTGTTCAAATTCAACTAAAATCAGTATTTAAAGACTACTTATGATAATTAATTTTGTTTATTCATCTCATATTTGAAATCAATTCTTTGTCCCTGAAAAAAAATTCTTAGATTTACCCTTCTTTTTAGCAAAATTTAATTTATAACCCTAAAAAACATAATATGGCAGAACAAAAAAATCATGTACCTTTTATCTCGTCAGAGACAAAAATGACAGAATTTACCATTCGCGGCCTTATTATCGGATTAATTTTAGCGATAATTCTTGGCGCTGCAAACGCTTATTTAGGTTTGAAGGCGGGTATGACTATCGCAGCAACTTATCCGGCCGCAGTTATTGGAATGGCCATACTAAGAGTCTTTAAAGGGACCATTCTGGAGGAGAATTTCACCAGGACTGTAGGTTCTATTGGTGAATCAGTCGCTGCCGGAGCAATTTTCACATTGCCCGCGTTCTACATCAGTGGTATTTGGGAACAATTTTACACCCCCGGCCATTATATTATTTCAGCATTTATAATGGTAACCGGTGGTATCCTGGGTATCATGTTCGTAGCTCTTCTAAGGAGAGTAATGGCAAATGATGCAACCCTACCTTTCCCTGAATCAGTTGCTGCTGCTGAGATTCACAAAACCGGTCAAACCGGTGGAGGCTCAAAGTATCTTTTCTCAGCTATGGGAATTGGAGCTTTGGTTAAAACACTTGGAGAATTCAGGTTATTCCTTCCCGTGTATGAAAAATTTATTGCCTTTAAAAGTCAATTTATTACAGGAGCTGGTGAAGCAATTAAAGCAAAAGGAGGTATCTTGCTGGGCAGTCCCGGATTGAAACCTGCCTACATTGGTGTCGGATATATCATCGGACCCAGGCTGGCATCCCTTAACTTTAGTGGTGGTATCATAGCCTGGGGTTTATTAACACCCATCATCCTGTATTTTATTTCTCCATTTCTCGACTTGCAGGCATGGGCTCAGTTTTTAGTGGATCAAAATCTGGCAACCAGCATGGAAGTTGCTATGGAACGGGTTAAAGATCCTATGTTCCAGATTACTGAAACCTGGAAAACCATCGTTCGCCCAATTGCTATTGGAGGTATGTTGGTTGGTACATTCTGGACACTCTGGGGAATGAGAAAAAGTCTTACTCAGGGAATTAAGCGTTCTGTTCAGGATCTGCAAGAAGCTGCAAAAGGAGAATCAAAAACTGAACGTGTAGAAAAAGATATCAGTTTCTTATGGATCATGATAGGAATTATTATTGCCGCTATTGCTACTTTCCTGATTGCTAAACTCATTTTTGATGCGACCATTATTACCGCAGCCGTTGCCACGCTGGTAATGATCATCTTCGGATTTTTCTTTGCCGCGGTATCAGGCTATTTAGTTGGTATCATTGGCTCCAGCAACAATCCGATTAGTGGTTTAACCATTTCAACTGTAGTTGTAACTGCTCTCCTCATGCTTATCCTGGGTGCAAAAGGAGAAAGCGGGGTTGGAACAACCCTTGCCGTTGCAGCTGTAATTTGTGTATCTGCGGCTGTTGCCGGTGAGATGCTTCAGGACTTAAAAGCAGGACACATCCTGGGTGGAACCCCCTGGAAAATGCAGGTAGGAGATATTGTGGGTGTTGTAGCTGCTGCAGCCGTGTTATTTATTCCTCTTTTTATCCTCCATGAAGGAGATATTGAAGTGGGAAAAACACTTGGTTACGAAGGTGGATTTGGAAGTAAAGCATTACCCGCCCCTCAGGCAAGTCTAATGGCAATCTTATCTCAGGGAATTGTTGGCGGAAATATGGCATGGCCTCTTATTATTGTGGGTATGCTAATGGGAGTCGGCTTTA
>CAZWHH010000494.1:0-2139 GCA_964633615.1 uncultured Bacteroidales bacterium
AAGGGACCATATTATCCGGTGATTTTTCCGGCATCTCCTGGGATAACGGTCCTTTCTTCATTAAGGTTGAACTGGATGCTGAAGGTGGAACAAATTATACAGAAATGGGCACCTCGCAACTATTGTCTGTTCCGTATGCACTATACTCCGGGCAAACCGGAGAGGTGGCACAATATGACTCCGACACCCTGTTTGTTGTCAAAGACAATGACGGGAACGTGGTTTTTGCTGTCTTCCCCGATGGTGCCAAAGTTTATGTTAATGAGGACATTCCTAAGGGACCCATTGGTGGTTTTGCCGTTAGTGGCAGAAACAACACAAAAGGTGAATACGAAGTAATGCGGGTGACACCGGACAGTACTACGATTATTGTTAACCGGAATCAAAAAGGTCCGATTGGCGGGTTTGCCGTTAGCGGCAGAAACAACACCAAGCAAAACTTTGACGTATTAAGAGTTACCCCGGACAGCACCAGAATCTACATCAACGACAGTATCACACAAAAGGGGCCAATCGGTGGTTTTGCCGTTAGCGGGAGAAATTCAGGCAAAGGCAAAACAACAACCTCAAATTATATGAGCCTGACAAAAAATAACTATTTTATAGGACATGAGGCCGGAAAATCAAATACTTCAGGCTTGTATAATTCATTTATGGGCTATATGGCTGGCGTAAACAATACCGAAGGATCAAAGAATACCCTTCTTGGCTTCAGAAGTGGATATAATAATACAAAAGGTTACGATAACATCATGATTGGAGATTCGGCCGGATTTTCAAATACAGAGGGATACAGCAATATCTTTATAGGAAGTAGTGCAGGGATGGAAAATCTATCAGGATACAAAAATACATGTATTGGTTATAAATCGGGAACATTTAATACCACAGGTATCAGGAATACTTATTTAGGTACTTATTCAGGCTGGGCTAACCAAACCGGTTCCTATAACACAGCAATCGGAACTTCTGCAGGATCAGAATTTAAAAACGGGAGTCGAAATACCTTCCTTGGTGCTTATTCAGCTCTTTGGACTATAAAAGGTACAGGAAATACATTTTTAGGAACCTACAGTGGTGCATTGGCGGACACACTGGATAATTGTATTTTTATAGGGACATCTGCTGGTGAGCTCAGCAAAAATGCAAGTCATAATATTTCTATTGGAACTTATGCTGGCGAGAATTCATCAAACAGTGCTGAAAATATTTTCATTGGGACTTATAGTGGAAAGAAAACATGTGCTGACAAAAATATTTTCTTAGGGCATGAAAGTGGATATAATAATATCTCTGGTGATTCAAGCATCTTTATTGGGCATAATGCCGGTTACAATGAAACTAAATCATCTCGACTATATATTGAAAATAGTAGAGCAAATGAAAATAATGCTTTAATATATGGTGAATTTGACAATGATATATTGAGTTTTAATGCATATGTTGGAATAGGAACGATTACACCAATAGAAAAATTGGAAGTAAGCGATGGTAACATCAAAGTATCCAATGGAAGCTTCATTGATGATGGTGTTGTTTTAGATGTACCGGATTACGTTTTTGATAAGGATTACCAACTTGAATCTATTGAAGAACATGCTGCTTTTATGTGGAAAAATAAACACCTGCCAGCTCTAAAAAGCGCAAAAGAAATAAAAAAATCAGGGGGTTATGATATTTCTGAACGCAGAGAACAAATTCTTGAAGAACTTGAAAAAGCACACATCTATATAGAACAATTAAACAAACAAATAAAAAAGCTTAAAGAAGTTAATAATTTACTAATAAACAGGTTAGATAAACTTGAAAACAAATAAGATCAAAACATATTAAAATTAACTTTATGAAACGACTAATCCTTCTACTTGTATTGCTATTGGCAGTCAACCTGCTCTTTGCACAGGTTCCCCGGGGAATCAAATACCAGGCGGTCATCAGAAACAGCAATAGCGAAGTGCTTTCTGAACAAAATATAGCACTGAAAATCAGCATCCTTCAATCCTCTTCCACAGGCAGCACAGTATATTCAGAAGAACATGCTGCTCAAACAAATACAAACGGACTGGTCAATCTTACCATCGGTGAAGGGACCATATTATCCGGTGATTTTTCCGGCATCTCCTGGGATAACGGTCCTTT
>CAZWHH010000495.1:0-2134 GCA_964633615.1 uncultured Bacteroidales bacterium
TTCGATATTTTTTTGTTTTGTTAAATATTTCAGTAAGTATTTTCTTTTCTGTATTATCCAGTTTTTTCTTTCTCCTTTTCATTACTAATTCGGCAACCTGAAACGCTTTTTCAAGTTTGTACTCTTTAAATCCTTTGTTTCCTCCCCACGAAAAAGAGGGGATGAAATTTCTTGGGAAACCTTCTCCGAATATATTGCTATTTACACCAATAACGGTTCCGGTATTAAACATAGTGTTTATTCCACATTTTGAATGATCTCCCATAATCAGACCACAAAATTGTAATGTAGTATTTAAAAATCTCTCTTCCACGTAATTCCATAGTTTTACTTCAGCATAATTATTTTTTAAATTTGAATTGTTTGTATCGGCGCCTATATTGCACCATTCACCAATTACTGAATTTCCAAGGAATCCATCATGTGCTTTATTTGAGTATCCAATGAATACACTGTTGTTTACTTCTCCACCTACTTTACAGAAAGGGCCAAGGGTGGTTGGGCCATATATTTTGGCATCTATTTTTAATACTGCGTTTTCATTCATGGCAAAGGGGCCACGTATTACTGAGTTTTCCATTATCTCAGCATTTTTTCCGATATAAACCGGCCCTTTTGTGGCATTAATAGTAGCAAATTCAGCTTTGGCTCCTGGTTCAAAAAAAACATTTTCCTTTCCTAAAAGGTTATTTGTCTCACTAACCGGGGCTGACTCCCGATTTTTTGTCAGCAGCTCAAAATCTCTTTTTATTGCTTCTCCGTTATATTGAAAGATATGCCAGGGGTGGTCTATCTTTAACAGGGGCTGACTGTATTCCATAATGTCAATATCCCGGATTTGTTTTTGTTTAAAATCTTCTATTTCATCATCTGCAAGATTAGCAGCAATGATGATTTCTTTTTTAACGAGTGTTTCGCCATTTTTCAGACGGGTAATCTTTTCTGCAAGTTCCTCATCCGGGATGATGGAGCCATTGATGAGGATGTTCTCTTTTTGTAAATTTTTCGGGTACTTTTCCGCAAGATAATCCTGTGTTAGATAAGAGCAGTGAGTGTTCAGAAAGAACTCCCACTTCTCTTTGATTTTTAGTATTCCAACTCTTATTTCCGAAGAAGGTTTGGTAAAAGTCAGCGGCAATAAATTTCTCCAGCTATCGTCATCGAAAAGAATATAATTCATAAGCTGCTAAATGATGTTTGTACAAATATAAAAAAAGCTCCTGGAAAACCGGAGCTTTTTAATATTGTAAATATTTTTATGACTGGTTATTTCTTCTCTTTGTCTTTGAGATGATTTTTATACTTGTTCATGAATTTATCTACACGACCCGTACTGTCAACCAGTTTTCTTTTTCCAGTATAAAAAGGATGGGAGGCATGTGAAATTTCAAGCTTTACCAGTGGGTATTCCTTTCCATCATCCATTTTTATTGTATCGTTTGTCTTTACAGTTGATTTTGACATGAAGGTGCTTCCGTTCGACATATCCTTGAAAACAACTAATCTATAATCCTTTGGATGTATTCCCTTTTTCATATTCTTTAAATTTTTCTTATTCCAATAAACAGGTTGCAAAATTATAGACTATTATTTAAATATCAAAAGATAATATCAATAATTTTTAATTTTTCTAAAAATGAAACCATTTTTCGACATTAAACGATTCAAAATCCTTGTGTATGAATTCATTTGTATGATTGTCATAATTATAATCTTTTTTCCATTCATCGACGTTGTTGACAATTTGTTTCAGTGAATCCGCAAAGTAATCCACCTCTTCATTCTTCATGGTAGGATGCAATGACCACCTGACCCATCCTGGTTTCCGGGAAAGATCGCCGTGGTTGATCAGGTCGGTGATTTTTTTAGAGTCCTGGTAACTGACATTTAGCAAATAATGGCCATAAGTACCTGCACATGCGCATCCTCCTCTTACCTGGATACCAAACTTATCGCTCAGTAATTTCACGATCAGGTTGTAGTGGATGTCTCTATGATAAAAGCTGATCACTCCTAATCTGTCTTTTACATTATCTGCCAGTATCTTGATTTCCGGGAGCTTGCTCAGTTCGTTGAAAGCTTTTTGCACCAGTTCTTTTTCCCGGGCTTCAATTTTATCCGTTCCCATTTTTTC
>CAZWHH010000496.1:0-2130 GCA_964633615.1 uncultured Bacteroidales bacterium
CCTCCTCTCCTGCGTCCGTTAAATTGGTGAGTCAGCAGCCGCAAGGCATTGGCATTGCCTTCGAAGTGAGTTAAGTCTTTCCATTGAGTTTCCGTAACAAGATCTTTATACATAGCCCCTTGTTCCTCGTTAAAAAACCGGGAAATGGCATCTTCTCCGGCATGACCAAAAGGAGGATTTCCCATGTCATGGCAAAGGCAAGCAGCAGAAACAATAGAGCTCAACTCATTAAGAATTTCCAGATTTTTCCATTCTTTTCTTTTAAGCAGATCAAGAGAGATAATATTAGCAATGGACCGACCCACACTCGCTACTTCCATACTATGAGTCAGTCGGTTATGTACAAACACACTGCCGGGCAGGGGGAAAACCTGTGTTTTATTCTGAAGTCGGCGAAAAGGAGAGGAAAAGACCACTCTGTCAAAATCTCTCTGAAACTGTGAACGGGCAACGGCCGGCGATTCTGCTTTATTTTCCCCGAGTCCGTATCTTTTAGCTGAAAGCAATTTTTCCCAATGCATTGATTTAAAAATTTAGAAGCTCCATTTAAACCTGAAAAATAAGAAATTTATGTTTTCTTTCATATTTTGCATAAATTCTCCCGTAAAAATTTGCCCATACGCAGAAAGCTGCACATTATCCGTCAAAGAATACTTCAGGGAAGGACTGATAAAATACCCCTCCAGATCAGGGTAATACATCAATGCAAGGGTTCCATTAAGCAAGGGATGAATCGGGTAACTGGCCTGTAAAAACCAGGACCATTTGCTAAAAGAAAGTGTTTTCACAGAAAGCTCCTGCCTCATCAATGTATTAAAGCCTCCAAAAGACATTTGATCGGCAAATTCATTATAGAACAATTCCCCCTGAATATAAAGAGAGTTGCTGAACATATAATTCATGTTCACAGATGCAAGCAATTTGCCGGTAGTATCTGAAAAACTTTCTTTGGGATGAATGTAAGTCATTTCGCCGCCAAATCCTGCCTCTTTAATATTTCCTGACCAGCCCGTACCTGCCACATAATCTTCATCATTCAAAATACCTCCCAGAAACTGAAAATCATAACCCCACTTATTGAAACGATAGAATCCGGCCGCTGTAACTCGTTCCTGGTCATCTAATTTCACAGCAACTTCTGCAGTGGATGTAAATCCGGGATAATACTGCACGCGCAAGGCATCGCTCCCGGGTTTCTCTTCATAATCGAAATCAAAAAATGAATAGGTATTAAATATGTCATTTGGATTCCATACAAAAGACTGACTCCAGTTAATCCTTTGTCTTCCAAGGGTAATGTCTAATTTAGAGATATGATAGTTCATCCAGAGCCTGTCTACCGTTGAAGTAAGAATATAAGAGGCTCCGCTGTGCGTCTGTGTTAATTCATTTAAATATCCATTATCCTCAGCTACATACTCCTCATAATCCCAAAAAACAGATTCTACGTAATCTCCATAGATAAACCTGTTTCTCATTTCAATACCCGTAGTAAATGCATCACCCATGTACCACCTGAAATTTAAACGATTATGAAACATACTTTCAGTTGCCCAGCCTTCATCAAATTCCATAAACTGAATCGTATTCATGTATTTGACATAGCCGTTCAGGGTTATATTTTTAATACCCTCATCTTCCTGGGCGTACAACTCTCCGGTTGAAATAAAAAATAACAGTATAATTAAATAACGTTTCATGATTATTCGCTTTAATAAGACATAACAGGCATAAAAGTTCCAAATCTATCCAGCAAACCCGCTGTGATCATTTATTGTTTTACTTTCTCATCAGACTTTACCTGACCGTCCTCAACAGTTATGACTCTTCTGGCCTTTTTAACTACCCTTGCATCGTGGGTTGAGAAGATAAAAGTCATGCCTTCTTCTCTGTTTAGTTTTTCCATGATGTCAAGCAGTGTTTCTGTTGATTTAGAGTCCAGATTAGCCGTTGGTTCATCAGCCAGCACAAACTTCGGTTTTGAAGCAAGAGCCCTGGCCACAGCTACTCTTTGCTGCTGACCACCCGACATTTTTGAAGGTCTGGAATCAATTCTTTCACCCAATCCAACATGCTCCAGCAATTCTTTGGCCCTTGCATCTCTCTCTTTTTTGGGTCTTCCCTGCAGAT
>CAZWHH010000497.1:0-2122 GCA_964633615.1 uncultured Bacteroidales bacterium
CTTCGCTTCGCCGCCTTGTATATGATGCACTACAGACTTTTTCAGCAAACCCTAAATAGGGTGTTTATTAGTGAGTGATGAGTTCATAAGTTAATTGAGTATACTGAGTCGATTGAGGAAGAGACTGACAGAATAAGTTACTTAGTGAAGGAGAGATGAGAGGGGAGCAATGAGAATGGAAGACGGAGAGCTATCGCGAGAGGATAATCCCTTTGCGAATCTTCTATGGTTAGAAAACAAACAGTACTATGAATAAAATTAAAAGATACAAAGGAAACCCTATACTAACCAGGAAAGACATCCCTTATCCCGTAGCTACTGTATATAATGCCGGAATTGTGAAGTGTAACGGGAAATACATCATGTTGTTCCGTTCGAATATTGAAAACGGACGCAGCATCATTGGAATCGCAGAAAGCGATGACGGTTACAATTTTACCCCACGAAAGAAGCCGTTCCTGGAGCCCACCTCTGATGATGTATTTGGCGATTATGAAGAATACGGCGTGGAAGATGCCCGGATTACCTTGCTGGAAGGCTATTATTACATTAACTACAGTGTATATTCACGATATGGCGTAAGAAATGCCCTGGCCAGAACAAAGGATTTTAAAAAGATTGAGAAGATTGCCATGATCACACAGGTGGATCAGCGCAATGTGGTGCTTTTTCCCGAAAGGATAAATGGGATGTACGTAAGGCTGGACAGGCCGCATGCTGATATCAATCCCTGGGGGATATGGATCTCCTATTCCCCTGACCTGGTTCACTGGGGAAACTCGGAAATACTAATCAAGCCTCTTCATTATCACTGGACTGAATCCAAAATGGGTCCCGGAGCGCCACCCATAAAAACTCCCGAAGGATGGCTGAATATATTCCATGCCTGCTACCCCAACATTAACAGCACCATTTATCGCTTAGGTGTTGCCCTGCACGACCTGGATGATCCGTCTAAGATAATCGGCGTGGCAGATGAATGGATCCTTCAGCCTGAAGAGATCTATGAAACATCGGGTTATGTTCCAAACGTGGTATTCACTTGCGGAGCTGTGCCCGAAGATGACGGCACCGTGAAAATATACTGGGGCGCCGCCGACGAGGTGATGTGTGTGGGGGAAGCAAAAATCAATGACCTCATTGCTCTGTGTAAGGAGCACCCAAGAAAAGCGCTGTGAGTGAGATTCTCGCAGATGATATCAGGAATTTGAATTTTTCAGAGCCTTCAGGATTTCATCCAGTTCAATCGTAGCAAGTCCCGTGGCATAATCGGCCATGGCATAAGGAATAATCAGGTGATCGTTATGGATTAATGTGCCACAGGTATATACCACGTTCGGGACATATCCGTCCCGTTCGTTTTCATTGGGGGTGAGCAGTGGTTCTTTCAAACAGCCGATAACTTTTGAAGGATCATCCAGGTCTAACAAACAAGCGCCCAGTGAATATTTTCTCATGGGCCCGACCCCATGGGTGATCATGAGCCATCCTTCTTTGGTTTCCAAGGGAGAACCCCCGTTTCCTATCTGGATATACTCCCAGGGAAATTTAGGTTCGCCCAACATCCTGGCATTTTCCCAGATGTTGATTTTATCAGAAAACATTATGTAATTGTTCTTCCCGTCTATTCGTGAGAGCATGGCATATTTACCATTGATTTTTCTTGGGAAAAGAGCGAGATTTTTATCTTGTGCATTTTTTCCCTGGATAGGAATTACCTTGAAATGATAGAAATCTTTTGTCTGAATCAACTTGGGAATGATCGTGTACCCATCATAAGCCGTATAGGTAGCATAATAATCGTATGATCCGTCCTCGTTTATGAATTTTACGAAGCGTGCGTCTTCTATTCCATTTTTTTCTCTCTCTCCAATAGGAAAGATGACACGTTCGGATAGGTCGGTATCCATTGAAAAATTAATTTCATAATGGGAGTCGGCCAGCCAGATAATTTCCTGAAGCACTTTTTGTTTTTCAACATTCATATCGTTTTCATCGATGATTTGCTGAACGGCTTCTTTGATTTGTTTGTAGATAAATTGTGGAGGCAATTTATCAAGAACAAGTCCATAAAGACTTTTTGGAATATCCATTTCTTCCAGTTTTTTACTGAAAGATTTTT
>CAZWHH010000498.1:0-2122 GCA_964633615.1 uncultured Bacteroidales bacterium
TCTCAAGGAATCGTTTTCGCTCTTTGATGGTTTCCACGTATCCTCTTTCCCTGGCTATTTCAATTTGGTGATCCATATATTCCTTTACCTGTGGAAAATTATGGAAATATTCATCAATCAGTTCTTTTGCTTCCCTTCGGGGAATCCCCAGACGCTGGGAAAGTCCGAAAGCCGATATGCCGTAGATAATCCCAAAATTAGCTGTTTTGGCTTTTCTTCGCTGGTCCTTTGTTACTTCATCCAGTGTTTTCAGATGAAATATTTTAGCTGCGGTAGACGTGTGAATGTCCTCATTATTCCTGAAGGCTTCTATCATGTTTGGATCGTTGCTCATATGTGCCATCAGGCGAAGTTCAATCTGTGAATAGTCAGCCGCAAATAATATATGTTCTTTATCAGAAGGGATAAAAGCTTCCCTGATGCGTTTTCCCCGTTCTTCACGGATTGGAATGTTTTGCAGGTTCGGATTGTTGCTGCTCAATCGGCCTGTGGCTGCAATGGCCTGATTAAAGGATGTATGGATTTTTCCGGTCTTCGGATTAATCAATTCAGGAAGAGATTCCACATAAGCAGTAAGCAGTTTCTTTACCGAGCGAAATTCGAGAATTTTTTCAATGATAGGATGCTTGTCCCTCATCTGCATAAGCGTTTCCTCGCTGGTTGAATATTGTTTGGTTTTTGTTCGTTTGGGTTTATCTACTATCTTCATCCGGTCGAACAACACTTCCCCTAATTGTTTGGGCGAACCGACGTTAAATTCCACACCAGACATTTCAAAAATCTTTTTTTCAATGGCAGCTAATTCCTTTTTCAGTTCTTTAGCATAATCCTTTAAAGCCTGCTGATCAATCTTCACCCCCTGGCATTCCATTTCTATTAATACATGGATCAGGGGCATTTCCATTTTTGAGGCGAGTTCCCAGAGATGATTTTCTTTGAGTTTTTTCTCCAGTATGTCTTTCAAAAGATACGTTAAATCAGCATCTTCACAAGCGTAGGGAGTGATTTTTTCAACAGGGACACTCCTCATAGAAGACTGGTTTTTCCCTTTTTTACCAATCAGTGTTTCGATGTCTATAGGAGTATGATTCAGATATTTTTCAGCCATAAAATCCAGGTTGTGACGATGTTCTGGTTGTATCAGGTAATGTGCGATCATGGTATCAAAAAGTGCTCCCTTTATCTTAATTCCATATTGTTTTAATACAATGATATCGTATTTCAGGTTTTGCCCGATCTTTACAATTTTTTCCTCTTCAAAAGGCTTTTTAATTTTTTCGGCCAGTTTTTGTGCAGATTCCTGATCTTCCGGGAAAGGAATATAATACGCTTCGTGTTTTTTAAAAGCAACAGAAATTCCCACCAGTTCGGAAGTATGTGGATTCAACCCTGTGGTTTCCGTATCAAAACAGAACTCTTTCTGTTTGGTTAATTTACGTACCAGGGAATTTATATCCTTCTCTTTATCAACCAATAAATACTTTTTCTTCTCCTTTTTTTGTCCCTTCTCTTTTTTCTCTTCCGCTGAATCTTCTTTTCCTGATTCGAAGTTTCCGAAAATAGACTGCTGAACTGCTCCTCCTTTGGGTTCCTGAGATATATCAATGTTTAATATTCTGTTTGCCAAATTTTTAAACTCTAACTCCTCAAATAAATCTTTAAGTTTTTTCTCATTGGCTCTCTCTACATCCAACTCTAAACCTTTGAATTCAGTAGGTACATTTATATCAATAGTTACCAACTTTTTACTTATTAATACCTGATCTTTATAATTAATTAAATTTTCCTTTTGCTTTCCTTTCAAGTCATCTATGTTTTCATAAATTTTTTCTATCGATCCATACTTCCCAATAAGTTTTTTGGCGGTTTTTTCCCCAATCCCCGGTGCCCCGGGTATGTTATCTGACTTATCACCCCACAACGCAAGTACATCAATCACCTGCTCAGGTTTTTCGATGCCAAACTGTTCACATATTTTATCTTTATCAATGAGTTCTGCTTCATTTCCTGAGCGTTTGGGCTTGTACATATAAACCTGATCGGTAATCAGTTGTCCGTAGTCTTTATCCGGTGTCATCATGTAGACCTCATAGCCTTCTTTTTGTGCTTCAAAGGCAAGGGT
>CAZWHH010000499.1:0-2117 GCA_964633615.1 uncultured Bacteroidales bacterium
AGGTAATATGTTACCTGTGGCAACGGAAACTGCCCTGAATATTCTTGATAACAATGAAAAAGGTTTTTTTCTTATGATTGAAGGTTCTCAGATTGATTGGGGAGGACATGATAACGATGCGGATTATATTTTGAGCGAGTTGATGGATTTTAATAACGCAGTTGAAAAAGCCCTTGATTTTGCACGTAAGAATGAAAATACCCTGGTTATAGTTACAGCTGATCATGAATGTGGAGGAATGGCCATAACAGGCGGTAGTTTAGAAGAACATACCATTGAAGCCGCATTCCCTACAGATTACCATACACCGGTTATGGTACCGGTTTTTGCAAAAGGCTCAGGTGCTGAGTATTTTCAGGGTATTTATGATAATACGGATCTCTTTAAAAAAATGAAGCTCCTTTATGGATTTGAGTAGGTACCTTGAAATAAGTATCCCTGGGAATATTGAAATTAATAGCCTGATTATATGTTGTTAGAAATACATGATTAGTCCGGGTTGTTTTTTGTTTTCGCCTTACAACACCCTGATGATTGCACATAAACCGATAGAAATCGTTTGTACCGATTGTCATCTCTATTTTTTAAAGTACAAACATTTTGTACTTTATTGAAGTAGTTTTCGTTTTAAATACTTTCTTTTTTAAATGTTGAATTATATCAGCATCTATTCGGTATATATCTGCATTTCCATTTTGAGGCTGATGGTGAAATTTTTCAAATTTCTTATAAGATTTGCATCCTTTTGCGATTTCCGGATTGATCTTCTGGCTGGTAAAAAAGAGATATTTTCCATCAGGAGATAAGCTGGGACAAAATTCAAACCGGGGAGTATTAATTTTGTCACCCATGTTTATTGGTTCCATCCACTGACCTGCATCATTTTTAAAAGAAATATAAATATCCCCGCTGCCAAAACCCTTTCCTTTACCGCTTGTGTTGTACATAATATAAGAACCATCCGGTGCAATAAAAGCATTGTATTCACCTGAAGACGTATTGATAGAATTTCCCATATTTACCGGAACTTGGTATTTGCCATTTTTGTAAGTACAGTAATAAATATCTTCACCATTTTCTGAATCTTTATATTTGGCACAAAAATAAATAGTTCCATCCTCCGTAAATGAAGGATAAAATTCATTAGCAGAGGAATTCACCGGTTCTCCAATATTTTGAGGTTCTCCCCATGAATCACCTTCCCGCTCAACATACCAGATATCAAAATCTTTTGTTTTTTTAGTATTGGTGTTTACAGGTCTGTTTGAAACGAAAAAAAGTCTTTTCCTGTCGGGATGAAATACCGGTTCAAGATCATGGTATTTTCCGGAAAATTCAGCAATTTCCGGCTTAGTCCATTCCCCGTTTTTTAGTTGGCTGCAGGCAATATGAGTTACCGTTCTGTTCAGGCTGACGGTGAAGTAAAATTCTTTTCCGTCAGGAGAAAGGGCAGCATCTCTTTCATACATTCCTGTTGAGATGATATTTTTGGCAAACAATTGTGCCTTTATTTCAATTGGTTTATCCTGGGAAAATAAGTTGGAGAATGTTAATAGGATGATTAAGAATGTGCTGTTCTGTTTCATATTCCGGAATTTTTTGTTATCTGTTTTATATATGACCCGCTAAACTACGATTTCCCTATTAAAAAGATATAAAAACTTTACAAATTCCTTCATAATATATTTTGTTTATTTAGAAATCAATATTTGTAATCTGCTTGGTGTTCAAATAGCTACACTGCGTCCGAATGCACAGGTTAGCGGGAAACATATATTGAATTATAATGCGGGTCAGCTTGAATCCGGTATTTACCTGATTTCTGTTGAAACCTGGTAAAATCTATCCCGGAAAATTTTTCAGTCAGGTATATTTTAACCCTAAAAATACAGATTGTAAATTGATCATTTCCGGGATAGGATTAATTATTATTCTATTCTTTTAATAATCTGGTTCATTTTTTGTTCTAATTGTTCGAGTTTTATGTTTTGCTGATCGATGATTTGATCTTTTTTCTTATTTTGTTTTTCCAGGTCTTTAATTTTATTATTTAATTGCTCTATATAAATATGAGCTTTTTCCAGTTCTTCCAGTATCTGTTCTCTTCTGTCAGACAT
>CAZWHH010000500.1:0-2114 GCA_964633615.1 uncultured Bacteroidales bacterium
CGTCCGGAAAAAATAAAGATAGGTTATTACGACATAGATTTTCAATATCATGAGGAAGAATACGGAGGAATTGCTGCCCGGATCATTCAACATGAATATGATCATCTGGAAGGAATTCTGTTTACCGATAAAATTTCTCCATTAAGAAAACGAATGTTAAAAGGTAAGCTGGGTGCTATCATGAAAGGAAAGTTCGATGTAAGTTATAAAGTAAAAAAAGTAAAGTAAAATAACTCGGCATAACATTCACAAAATACCAAAAAAGAAGCCATTTCAAATCATAATGAAATGGCTTTTTATATTATTTGTTGTTAAAAATTATTTCTTTTTCTTTACTTTTTCAGATATCTCCTCAGCCAAATCGGGATCAACCAGAATTCTGCCACAATACTCACAAACAATGATTTTTTTCCTGCTCCGAATATCTAATTGTCGCTGCGGGGGGATATTATTGAAGCATCCGCCACAGGCATCCCGTTCTACAGTTACAACAGCAAGCCCGTTCCTTGCATTTTCACGAATTCGCTTATACGCATTCAGTAAACGAGGCTCTATCACTTCTTGTATCTTCTCGGATTTTTTCTTTAATTGCTCTTCATCTTTTTCAGTCTCCTCGATAATTGAATCAAGCTCTTTTTTCTTTTCATCAAGATCGCTTTTGCGCTCATCAACCTCTTTTTGCGCTTCATCGAGTTCTTTTTGCCTGTTATCTATCTGTTCTTTACTCTCCTTAATTTGTTTCTCGCGTAATTCAATCTCCAGTGTCTGAAACTCTATCTCTTTGGCCAACGCCTCATACTCACGATTATTTCTTACATTTTCCTGCTGTTTCTTGTACTTATCAATGTTCGCCTGGGCTTCTTTTATTTCATTCTTTTTATTTGAAATATTCGTATTTAACTCTTCGATAGCTTCCTTATAATTCGTCAGTCTTGTTTCCAATCCTGCTATTTCATCTTCCAGGTCTTGTATCTCAAGAGGCAATTCTCCTCTAAGCCTTCTGATATTATCTATGGAAGAGTCAACGGTCTGTAATTCATATAATGCTTTTAATTTATCTTCAACGGAGAATTCTGTTGTTTCTGACTTTTTTTGTTTTTTTGTAGCTGCCATATTTAATAATAATTTATCGGATTCGTATTTATTTCTGACAAATGGATGGCAAAATTATGAAATTTTTTCGTAAGTAGTTCATAAAAAATTTCTTTCGCTATATTTTCACTTTCATAATGTCCTACATCCGCGATTAGAATAGTATTTTCCGCATCAAAAAATCTGTGATATTTAAAATCTGCTGAGACAAAAGCATCCGCCTTAGCCGAAATAGATTTTTCCAGTAATGAACTGCCACTTCCTCCGCAAACAGCGATTCTTTGTATGGGTTTGTGTATAAATTTCGTATGTCTGATACAGGGAACATCAAAAATTTCCTTTATTTTTTGTAAAAAGTCTTTTTCAGAAAGGGAGTTTTTTAATTCTCCTATAGCCCCAAGACCTGATTCTGTATTTTCATTTAAAAGAGGATACAGATCATAAGCAACTTCTTCATAAGGGTGTGCTTTAAAAAGAGCAGCGAAAATCTGCTGAGTCAGATAAGAAGGAAAAATAGTTTCAACCCTGATTTCTTTTTCGAAGTGCATCTCGCCCTGGTTGCCTACAAATGGGTCGGTCCCCTCTCCGGGTCTGAAAGTACCCTGACCCTGCAGATTAAAACTACATTGATCATAATCACCAATTTGTCCTGCTCCGGCATCAAAAACGGCTTTTCGAACTTCACCCGCATAATCTTCAGGAACAAAAAAAGCCAACTTTATAAGTTGATCTTTTACAGGATCTAAAACACGAATATTTTCCAGTCCCAGTTTTTTTGCCAGGCGTATATTAATCCCGTCTTTGTGTTTATCCAGATTTGTATGTGCAGAATAAATGGCTATATCATTCTTTATTGCTTTGCGGGCAGTTCTTTCAACAAAATTCCCGGTAGATATTTTTTTCAAACCCGAAAAAAACAAAGGGTGATGTGATAAAATAAAGTTTACATTTTTATTTAATGCCTCGTCAATGATCTCTTCTGTTACGTCCACGGTTATTAAAATCCCGTTTATCTGATCATC
>CAZWHH010000501.1:0-2090 GCA_964633615.1 uncultured Bacteroidales bacterium
ACATGCATCAATCCATTCAAAAAGGTACCATTGGTAAGAATAACCGTCTGTGCATAAAATTTAACTCCCAGCCCGGTTTGAACTCCATTAATAACATCTTTATCAATAATAAGAGAAGTGACAAGATCCTGCCACATATCTAAATTTTGTAACTGTTCCAATTTTTCCCGCCACTTCAGGGAAAAAAGAATACGGTCGCATTGTGCTCTGGGGCTCCACATAGCAGGTCCCTTAGACATATTTAACATGCGAAACTGAATCATGCTTTCATCCGTAACAATTCCGGTAAAACCACCCAATGCATCAATTTCTCTAATTATCTGCCCTTTGGCAATTCCTCCCATTGCGGGATTGCATGACATCTGGGCAAATTTGCTCATGTCCATGGTGATCAGGAGCACTTTCGAGCCCATCTGAGCGCCGGTGGCGGCAGCCTCACATCCTGCATGTCCTCCTCCTACCACTATAATATCATAATGATGCATCATTTTTTGATGACAAATTTAATGAATAAAGAATTATAAAATAATTCAGGAAAAATTAATTTTGAAATATTCTAAATAATGATCTTCTTTCCTCCGCATTTGTTCCTTTTCTTGAGGCCTGGAATCTTCATATCCTATCAAATGTAAAATCCCATGGATGGTTACCCGCAACAATTCATTATCAAATGAAGTATGATATTCAAGGGCGTTTTCTTCCGCTTTATCACAACTAATAAAAACGTCACCGTTTATTCCATGGTTATAATCGTAAGTAAAGGATATCACATCTGTATGATAATCATGTCCCAGGTATTTTTGGTTGAGCTCCAAAATTTCGGTATTATCGGTATAAATAAGATTAATGACGCCAAGAGTAAATTGTTCTTGCTTAATAAGGGCGGGAATAAAATCCTGGAGTAAATTATAAAATGAAATCGAAAACTTTTTATTTAAATGGTGAACATGGAGTGCCATCTAGTCTTTCTTAAAATGCATTCGCACCAATTTTCCATCATTCTCAAAATGTACAGAATCAGCCAGATGTTTCATTAAATAAACGCCCCTCCCGTGTATGTTTTCTACATTTTCGGGTTTGGTGGGATCGGGTATACGTGAATAATCAAAGCCATCTCCTTCATCCTCTACACCAATCACTATTTCATCATCTTCTATCTTTAAGGTTACATACACTTTTTTATTGACATCCTCTTTATTCCCATGAACAATACTGTTGTTAACAGCTTCTACAGAGGCGATTAAAATCTTTCCATATACTTCTGAGTTAATTTCATGTTTCTCTGAAAATTCATCAATCATTTTTTCCACCTGATTGATGTTTTCAATTTTAGATTCAATGTCAATTGTTTTTTCCATAAATTTTGATTGGTGCGTAATTTAATTTATACTGTAAAATTACAGTAATTGTTTCAAATATTCCCGATAAATTTAATAAAAAGGTGTTTTATTCCAACCAAACCTCAGGATTGAGCTTTTCACTCTCCCTGTATATTTCAATATGCAATAAATTCTCATCGCCAGACTGATCATTGTAGACTTCTCCAATAACATCACCTTTCATAACAAAATTTCCTGTTTTGACTGTTACATCGACTAAGTTTGAATAAACAGTAAGGTAGTTTCCATGACGGATTATAACAGTTAAATTGGCACCCGGGATGGAGACCACTTTCCGGACCACTCCATCAAAAATGCTTTTAACCTCCGATTTATTGTTAACATTAATGTCTACTCCATTGTTGTAAGTCTTTATTCCTTTCAAAACGGGATGATCATGCTCCCCAAACTTCCTGGTAATGACACCGTCATTAATGGGCCATGGAAGTTTCCCCCGGCTGTTTTGAAAGTTCTTTGAAATTTGTTTCTGTCTTTCCGTAAGATTTTTCCAAAGCCTGGTTCTATTTCTTTCTTCCTCAATAATCTTCTCAATTTCATTTTCCAGCTGAGCAATGATTCGTTGTTTATCTTTCAGTTCCCTCCTCAGCTTTTTCTGCTTGTTCTTTAATTCCCTGACCCGGTTGTTTACTTTAATCCTTTCGTTCTTTAATTTTACTTTCTCCTGGGTTTTATAAGCTAAGATTTCTTTTT
>CAZWHH010000502.1:0-2081 GCA_964633615.1 uncultured Bacteroidales bacterium
ATTTTGTTGTGACTGTAAGACAGATTGAAATAGCTTCGGGTGCGGGTTTTGTTGTACCTATAACCGGTAAAATTATGCGAATGCCCGGATTACCAAGCAAACCTGCAGCTGAAAATATTGATGTGGATAATGAGGGAAATATTTCAGGGCTTTTTTAGTAAAAGCCGGGAGGTTTATTAAAATTAAAGGGCTGGGTGTATTCTTTCCAGCCCTTTTTAATTTTGTTAAAAATAAAAATTCAGGCCTCCCCCAATAATGTGGTAAGCTTCATCGGTAATTCCAATTTCTGTCTCAAATAGCAAACTCATATTGTTTGAAAGTCCGATATCTAATCCTATTGGAAACCATAAAGGAGTCATGATTTCTGTTTTTTTATTTCCTTCCTGATTTGTTGTCTCAACAAAATTGAAGTCCGCATCAAATCCGGTAAAAATTCTGATATCACTTTTTATCGGAATTACGAAATTTAAAGTACCGTCCAGTCCAAAATTATTGTAATTATGAACACCAGTTGACAGAGATAGCCTTTTTCCCAATGCGAATTCCAAATCAGCTCCAAAATAATACGGATTTGATAAACCAAATTTTACGCCTGCATCTATTCCCGATTTAATCCCATATCCGGCATGAGCAAAAAAGATAAATCCATCTGCTCCACCATCAATGTGGAGAGTTGGCTCAAGCCCTAATGAGAAGGCTCCTTTTTTTAGTGTTTGTCCTGTGTTGAAAACCTGACCTGATGATTGCAGTGAAATGGCAGCAGCAAACATCAATAAAAGCAATTTTTTTTTCATAATCTTCTAATTTTAAATAAAAAAGCCGGGTAAAAACTACCCGGCTAAAATAAAAAAAACTAAAAAAAGCAACTCAAGAAAATTTTAAATAAAAATGATATAGTAAATTTTAATTTTTTTTAAAAGGAAGGGGCTAATCTATAAATCTTTGAGATATTGATTGCCCCGTACCTATGAGAAAACAAACTAACCAAATTTTAATTCTTTTCCAAGATAAAAGTCAAGAATTTTTAGTCGAAAAATATAGTTATATTTAGCATAAATAAGGTCTGATCTGGCTTTGGATAAGTCATTTTTTGCCAGTCTGTATTCGATTATATCTACTATTCCCAGGTCGAATTTTTCCTTTGTATAGATAAACGTTTCTTCACTTGATTTAACAGCCTCTTTATTTGATAAATAGTTTTTGTAGGCTGCCATAGCTTCATTTCTTGCTTTCTGGATGTTTTTATGCAAATTTTGTTTTCTTTCTTCCAGGAAATATTTGGTGTCTTTCACATCAATTTTTGCATTATTGATATTTGTGCTTTTCCTTAATTTATCAAAAATAGGGATATTCATTGTTAATGATAAAGCAAGATTGGCATTTTCCTTTAATTGGGTTTCATAAGGAAACATAGTATTAGATAATTCATTATAGTATGTTCCATAATATGCACTGAAAGTGATTCGTGGGAGGAGTTTTGATTTTTGAATTTTTAGATGCTGCTTCATACTCTTTAATTGATAGCGTGCATTTTGAATTGTGGGATATTCCTTCACGGCCTTTTGATAAATTATATCAGCAGGATTGAGGTTTGTTGTATCTTTCATTTTCAATTGGTCAGGTATTTCAATCTGAAAATCTGAAACGGTGTCAAGATTCATTAATTGAGTTAGTTGCAGGGAGGCAATTTTAAGTTCATTGTTGGCATTTGTCAGAGCTACTCTTTCTCTTGCAGCCTGGCTTTTAATCTTAAGAAGTTCTCCTTTGGCTTTATCTCCCAACTCCACTTCCTGCTTTGTTTTTTCTATCTGTTTTAATGTTACATCCAGCTGTTCTTCTTTAATTTTTTGTTGTTCAATTTTTGAAAGGACATTCAAATAATAGGTCAACACATTGAGAGTTACATCATACCGGGCCTCTTTATTTTTCTCCAACTGTGCCAGCAGATCAAACTTGCTTTTTTTAATGAGATTCAGATTTTCCAGTCCATCAAAAATAGTCAGGTCACTTCTTATGCTCATTTGCTCATAATTATAGTCTTGATTTACATATGAATAAGTGTCATAATTAATTGTTTTACC
>CAZWHH010000503.1:0-2077 GCA_964633615.1 uncultured Bacteroidales bacterium
AACAATTCTCTCATGGATTCAGCTATTTATTATCAAAAAAAGGCCTGGGAAGTGTTCAGAGAAATTGATTATGACAAATACTTTTTTAATTATATCAGAACATTGGCTTATTATCACTGGGAAGCAGGGGATTATAGCCACTCTATTGCATACTGTCACCAAATTCTCAGGAATATTGAAAAAGTAGACTCCACCAAACATAATAGCCTTTATAATATTCTTGGGCTGAATTATCTTGATTTAGGCAATTACAACCTGTCAGAAAAGTATTTTATGCAGGCAGCCAAACTATCAGAAAAATATAAAAGCCGGCATTACCTGGGAATTGTCTATGCAAATATGGGCAAGCTGTATTTTGTACAGGAAAAATACAACAAAGCACTGGTTTACTTTCAAAAAGGAAGTAAGATAGAACTCAATTACGAAGACTATGGTGCGGCCAGCAGATCTTATGCTGATATAGGGAGTATATATGTACAACTGAATCAATATGAAAAAGCAGAAGAAAATCTGAATAAAGGGAAATCGTATGCACAAAAATCCAGTGATGAAATTGGACTTTGCAGAAATTATCTGGCTTTTGGTGCACTTTATTATGAGAAACAAAATTTGAACAATGCCAAATATTATTATTCCCAGGCTGTAATTCTTGCCAAAAAGAAAAATACACAAAAGGAATTAATGAAGGGTTATCAGGGACTCTATAAAACCTATGATCAGCTGGATAATCATCGGAAAGCAAAGGAATATCTTCACAGCTATTTTGTGATTTATAAAGACCTCTATAATGTGAGGAAAATAATAAAAAGTGAAAACCTGCAGCACAAATTAAATCTCCAAAAAGAGAAAACAGCGAACCAGCAAGCCCAGCTAAAAAAGCAAGAAACCATAAATAAACTTCTGTATCTAATCATTATACTTTCCTTTTTAACTGTTGTGGCCCTATTATTACTGCTTATCAGAAACAGAAAAAACAGAATTTCTTTAAAAAGAAAAAACGAAGAAATTGAAAAACAAAAAAAAGAATTAAAAAAAGCAAAGAACCAGGCAGAAAGATCAGAAGCCCTTAAAGATCATTTTTTAAAAAGTATTTCCCATGAAATAAGAACACCGCTAAATGGAATTATCGGGTTTAGCTCCATTATTGCCCAAACAGATCTTTCAGATTCGGAAAAAATTAAATATCAAAGAATCATTGACCAAAATGCAAAAATGTTATTATCTACTATTGAGGATATAATTGATATTGCAAAAATCAGAACACAGCAGATCGAAATTTTCAGAGAGAAATTTGATGTGAATATACTTCTTGAAGAATTACAAAAACTAATCTCTTTCGAAAGAGACTACCTGAATAAAATAGAAATTGACATCCTCATTGATCAAAAAACTAAAGGAAAACAAATTATCTTTGAAGATGAATCAAAAGTTCGGAAGGTATTGGTTTTACTTGGGAACAATGCCCTGAAGTTTACCGATAACGGATATATCAAGCTGGGATATTATATTAAAGATAACAACATCATCTTTTTTATTGAAGATACCGGTATTGGAATCTCAGAGAAAAATCAACAAACAATTTTTGAAAGCTTTAAAAAAATAAACTCCGATACAAAAAGAAATCTTGAGGGTATAGGACTGGGTCTTACGATTGCCAAATCTTTTGTAGAGATAATGGGGGGAAAGATATGGTTTGATTCTATTGTGAATAAAGGGACTACATTCTATTTTTCTATCCCACTGAATAAATCAAACTGATTGTATATAATCCTTTAAAAGCTGGATGCGAAAAAAAAGCCATCAAGAAAACTGTGATTCTTAATGGCTATGATGTAATAATACTATTATAACTATTGTATACTGGAAAAATATCTCATAAACTGAGATCTTTCGTAGATCAACGGATCAGGTATTTTCTTATAGCTTAATTTTCCTTTAAACTCATCAATTGTTTCAAAACTATGCGATTCCATCCATTTGCTAAAATCGGTAATGATTTCATTCAACTTATGAATTCCGTTTTTATATAAGGTAGAACAAACCTGTACCGCTTCTGCACCAGCCAGAATTTGTTTTA
>CAZWHH010000504.1:0-2067 GCA_964633615.1 uncultured Bacteroidales bacterium
CGGAAGTATTTATGGAAGCGGGGTTTGATGCTATGGATCAAGCCATTCATAAGTAATTTTTATATGAAGAGAAGTTGTTTTTAAAGCTATTTTGAATGATTCATTGATATTCAAACTTCGGTATTGGCAGGGCAAAAGTTTGATTCAAAGGAATCAAATCTAAAGGACTTGAGGAACAGCTTCTCTTATAGAAACAGAAGAATGGTTGAAATAAAAAAATATAATCTGCCTGATTTAGAGATTTTTTATAATCAGGATATTACAGACGGTTATTTCTGCTGGATTCCTGATAAAACTTATATCGTGTTGGGCAACAGCAACAAGCCCGAACAAAATATTAAGGAATTTCCTGTAAAACAAGATGAAATTCCTGTTTATAAACGACCTTCCGGTGGCCATACGGTTATTTTAACTCCCAATACACTTGTCTTCTCTATGAAATTTTTGCTGGAAAAATTTTCCGATCCCCGGAAATATTTTCGCATCATCAATCAGCATGTAATAGACGGGTTGACAGAATTAGGAATTGGAAACCTTCACTACAGAGGAATTTCAGATTTGACACTGGGAAACAAAAAAATTTTGGGTTCATCCATATATCGTAAAAAAAATATACTGTTTTATCATGCTGTTTTAAATGTCAGAGAACCAGTGATGACCATTGAAAGATATTTGAAGCATCCGGTGAAAGAACCTTCATACAGAAAAGGCAGGACCCATTCTGATTTTGTTACTTCTCTTAATGACGAAGGTTATGATTTTTCGGTAGAACAAGTGAAAAGCACTCTTGATAATCAATTATCTTTGTTTTTTGAAAAGCATCCGGTGAAAATGATCTGATACTCTTTTTTTTTATTACAGTATTTTATCTTTTATAATAAGGATTAAGGGATTTTTGTGTTTTTTAATGATCATATTTTAACTTTTTTTATGATTAATTATATGGTTGCACTATAGATTTTTAGTTCCTTTGATTTAAATTAACTGATAAAAATTAATTATTTTATGACAAAGAAAAATTTATTTACTGTAATGGTAGTTACGATTTTGATGGGGTTGACATTAGGATTGAATGCTCAGACTGTTGATATGAATCAGCAAGAAAAAGGTAAACCTGTAACCGATCAGGAACTTGAAACACTTATTAAAATATCACGTGAACTGCAGGGAATTCAGATGAATTCACAGGGTAAAATAATGAAGGCATTGAAGAATAATGATTTGTCTATGCAAAGATATAAGGAAATTACCCAGGCAAAGAGACAGGGACAAGATATTGAAATGACAGAGGAAGAGGAAAAATCCTTTTCTGCTATAGTTCAGGTTGCTCAAAGAGAACAAAAGAAGCTTCAGCAAGAAATAGAAGCAGTATTAGATAAACATTCTATGTCTCCAAAACGTTTTCAGCAAATCAACCAGCAACTGAGAACAGATAAAAAGCTTCAGAACAGATTTAAAAAAGTACAGCAGAAGCAAATGCAACAAATGAATCAGCAATAACAATAACAAGTGCTTTAAGTACTAAAAGCCCCTGTAAACTTAATTACAGGGGCTTTTTATTTGTTTAAGGGAGTGATGATTTTTATTTCAGGTATTTTGCAACCAGGGGCATTCTTCGTCCGGAACCGAAAGCTTTAGAAGAAATTCTTAATACAGGCGGGGCCTGAAAACGTTTGTATTCATTTATATTTACCATCCGGATAATTTTTTTGACAGTTTCAGGATTCTGGTGAGCTTCAATAATTTCATCAACAGGTTTTTGGATTTCAATGAAGTCAAACAGGATTTTGTCCAACACCTCATATTCCGGGAGGGAATCACTGTCCTTTTGATCAGGTCTTAACTCTGCTGATGGAGCTTTCTGTATAATGTGCTGCGGAATAACTTCTTCCCGGGCATTGATATAATCTGCAAGTCTGTACACATCAGTCTTATAAACATCACCTAATACAGAAATTGCCCCGTTCATATCTCCATAAAGGGTAGCATACCCAACTGCTGATTCACTTTTGTTTGAGGTATTCAGTAAAATATGTCCTTTTTTATTCGAAAGAGCCATGAGAAGAG
>CAZWHH010000505.1:0-2062 GCA_964633615.1 uncultured Bacteroidales bacterium
TATTCAATTACTTTATTTCTCATTATTTTATTTCTCCAATAGAAAAACTAACAGAAGAACTGGAAAATTTCCCTCAGAATAAAGAAAACCTGGAAACCAAAATTGATTCAAAAGATGAGATGAATAGGCTAAAAAAGGCCATAGAAAATGTTATTAATAAAGTAAGACGAAGAATATGAGAAGAGCAATAATTTTCAGACAATTAGGACTTATTGTACTGTTCAATTCTTTATTTCTTTTGATATCTACTGTAATTTCGGGGATTTTACATGAAACCTCTTTTATGCCATTGTTGTACAGCACCTTAATCTCTATTATTTTTGGAATTTTTCCCTTGGTTTTCGTAGAAAAAACTGAAAATATCCAGAACAAAGAAGGAATTCTGATTGTTGTTTCGGGCTGGATAATTTCCTGCCTATTTGGAATGCTGCCATTTGTGTTATGGGGTGGTGAATTTTCGCTGATTAATGCTTGGTTTGAAAGTGTTTCGGGTTTCACAACAACAGGATCATCTATTCTTACAGAAATAGAATCCCTCCCTAAAGGTTTACTTTTCTGGCGTTCTGCTACTCATTGGATTGGGGGTATAGGAATTATTCTTTTTGCACTATTGATATTCCCAAAGTCAGGTTCTTCCAGACATACATTAATCAGGAGTGAATTATCTGAGTTGTCTAAGCAAAGTTTCAGGACTAAAACAACCAATATTTTAAAAATTATTCTTTTTGTATATGCAGGACTCACTTTATTAGAAACAATCTGCCTGTTATTAGCCGGAATGTCTGTCTTTGATGCAATCACACATTCTTTTGCGACAATAGCAACAGGAGGCTTCTCTCCAAAGAATGATAGTATTGCTCATTTTAATTCTGTGGCTGTTGAAATCATAATTATGGTTTTTATGGTTTTATCGGGAATGCATTTTGGTTTACACTATGCAACTTTAACCAGAAGAAAACGAAATCTTTTCACTTCATCAATTGTCAGATATTATCTTCTGTTCTTGCTTATTGGTATTATTTTGGTAACACTGAAACTTCATATGTCAGAATTTGGAGAATGGGGTAAATCACTGCGATATGCATCTTTTCAGGTTATTTCTTTAGGTACCACAACAGGTTTTGCCACAATAGATACTGCTGCATGGCCAGCATTTGCACAAATCATCCTGATATATTTTTCTGTTCAGTGTGCCTGCATTGGATCTACTTCTGGAGGACTTAAATTTGACCGTATTTTAATGTTATTCAAATCTATAAAGAAACAAATTCAGGTATTCCTTCATCCTCAGGCCATAATTGTAAAAAGACTTGATAAGATGAAGATTACCAACGAAATGGAACAGTTTTTCCTCACATTTACCATTCTCTACGTTTTGGTTATCCTTCTTTCAACTATAATTAACTCCTTCTTTGGCATGGATCTTATGACTTCTTTTTCAGCTTCTGTGGCAACCATTGGTAATGTAGGGCCAGGGTTTGGCGAGGTAAGTTCCCTGGGAAACTTTGCAAACCTTCCTGCAGTTTCAAAGTTTGTGCTCACAATCGTGATGTTGATGGGAAGGCTGGAAATCTTTTCTATCCTTTCAATGTTTTATTTGAGAAGCTGGAAATAAACTACTATAACAATTATAAATAAAGCCAGCGATTGTTTCAGGAACAATTAAAGGAAACGGCAAGAAATAATTTATTGTCTTAATTGTTTTATTATCATAATAACAAAAAAGCCAAAGACAATAACAGCTAATAACGAAGCTGAAAATTTCCAGAATACAAAATCCTTAGCTATTCCTTTAGAAATAAAAATATAACCGGAAAATAAAAGAAAAGCCAGGTTCAATATTAATGCAATAATTAATTTTTGCTTCATATGATTGCTTTTTTAAAAAAGGCACTTAGCGGGTTTTATAAAAAAATAAAGAAAAAAGATGAGGTGATAAAATTTTTTTATGCAACCCGCCTGGCACCTTATCGCAAAAAATTATTCAAAGCCTCATTTGGATATTCCATCATATAAAAAATCTACCGTTCTATTGACAAACCTGCTAATTCCGAATTTCTTA
>CAZWHH010000506.1:0-2061 GCA_964633615.1 uncultured Bacteroidales bacterium
GCTATGATAATGTGGATGATGTTATTATATGGGGAATTATATCAAGAGATATTCCGAAATTAAAAAAACAAGTAGAGAAATTACTGAAAAAATAACCGTCAGTCTACAACATATCATAAACAACATTCGGGACGGATTGTAGCATCTTTGATTGTCGGTTTACATAGCTTTCCTTTATACTTAAATCCTCACGAGCAAAAATGGTTTATAAAAAGAGCTTTTCTTTTATTTCTCTTATTTTTTCTATTTTTATGATTACTTTATTATCACAATAGTTATATATGAGTAAAGTTTCTGAAAAATATAGTACCCAGGAAATTCTTGAAGGAATCAAAAATTCCAGGAGTGCTATTTTAACATTCATCTATGAACAGTTTTATCCAATGATTTACCAATATGTTCTTACAAATAGCGGGAATCATGAAGAAGCCAGAGACCTCTTCCAGGAGGGAATCATTGTATTGTATGAGAAATCTCTCCAGTCTGATTTTAAGTTAACTTCAGGTATCGGAACATTTCTTTATGCTGTATGCCAAAAAATGTGGCTCAACAAACTGAACCGGCAAAAAAAACGGGAAAGCCTTCAGGAGAAAGTCCCTGAGCAGACAGAAGATAAAGATTTCCTGAATGAAGAAACTAATGAAAGGCAGTATTTGCTTGCCCAACTGTTTAAAAAAATTGGCGAAAGCTGCCGGAAAATTCTGATGAAAAAGTATTATGAAAAAAGGAAAGACAAAGAAATAGCGGAGGAACTGAACCTTTCAGGCTCTGATTATGTGAAGACACAGCGCTATCGCTGCCTGAAACAGTTAAAAAAACTATACAAGGAGATGCACAATCATTAAACGAAAAGGCATGAGTTTATCAGAAAAAGATCTGGAACAAATTGAAAAATACCTGCTGGATGAATTAAACAATGCAGAAAAGGAAAAGATTGAAAAGCGAATAAAAGAAGAAAAAGAATTCGCTGAAGAGGTTGATTTTATGCGTGATGCGATGCAGGCATCCAGGCTGGAAGGAAGAAAAGAGCTCAAAAACAGATTAAATGAAACGGAACAAAAACACGCAGCAGATATTGAAGCAAGAGCAAGAGAAGAGATGAACAAGGAAGCAGGCGGGAAAAAAATCGTACAGCTCCGCCGCAGGAGATGGTTGTATGCTGCTGCCACGGTTGCTGCCGCAGCCATTGGGTTCTATTTTGGGATTATTCTCCCTTCCAATCAGGGTCCGAAAATGTACGCTGAATATTTCAAACCTTATCCGAATAAAGTGATCCCTTCAACACGAGGAGAAGAGGTACCGGAACAATTTGCCCACTATTCACAGGAAGAATACAACCTGGTTGTGCGGGCTATGAAATATTACGAAAGGAAAAATTATGAAAAAGCAACGGAGCTATTTGAGCAACATGTGCCTCTAAGAGAAGAAAATGCAGCATTGATTTTATATAAAGGCATTTCTCAGCTAAAATCGGGGGATGAACAAAAAGCCCTGAAAAGCTTCAGATATATTTTAAATTTCAGGGAATCTGATTTTCAGGATCAGAGTCAATGGTATCTGGCCCTGACTTACTTAAAATTGAAAGATACTGAATCAGCCTGGAATATCCTGAAGAAAATCTCTGATAACCCTTCAAATCCATATAAAAGAAAGGCAGACAAGATAATACAAAGATTAGAAAACCAATAAAAGATTAATATTCATTTTCACCACCAAAGAAACCTGACCATAGGGTATCTGTAGACTCCCACATCACTTATAAATACAGGGGAATCAAACAACTTTTTTGCATGAATTCTCCATTCTTTTCTGTCCTTTTTTTCTGAAAAACTTTTAAGCCATTTGCCAATCTTTTTTTGATCCTTTTGCTGGTCGTAGCTATAAAGCATGAAATAATAAGCAGGAAAAAATAAAGGATCTTTCTTAATTGCTTTTTTCAAATATTCTCTCCCTTTAATATATTGTCCTTTATCAGCATACAACCGGCCCATATAAAAATACCCGGAAGGTTGATCCGGAACCAAATCAATGTATTCCTTCATGTATTCTCTGGCTTTTTCA
>CAZWHH010000507.1:0-2061 GCA_964633615.1 uncultured Bacteroidales bacterium
AATATCTTTTTCTTTACAGCCTCACTAATATCCATGACATACTTTTTTACACTTATTAAAAAGTAATTTTCTTATTTATAACAAAATATAACTGGATGCGCTTCTCGATTGCAGGTATGGAAAATCAGGATAATCAAATGTCCCGGGTTATCCCCAAACGATTCTTAATTCCCCTAATATATTCTGTGCAAAATTAAGGATTAATCTTCAAAATAACAAAAAAACAAAGTTATATTAACTATTTAAAATTCTTTATTTTATATCAATCAACACTTGAATTTCTTATCTTCAGAAACTCAATATGTTCTATAGAAAATATTCAGGAAGTTTATTCTGTTTATTTTTTCCTATCATAAAAATTGATTCTACAGAAAAACAGAGATTGTCTAAAAAGTATTAAAAACAAAAACATCCTTTTCAGACAAACTCTGTAAAATTGAATATATTGATTATAAGTTTGTTGCTCTTATAATTGATCCAGGCTCTTTATAATGTTTTTTTCTATACGAGACTGAACATCAGATGTTTCTGTATACTGAAATTTTTCTCCGGTGATCTTTTCAAAGAGTTCTACATATCTTTCAGAAACTTTTTTCACAAAATCATCAGTCATTTCGGGTATTTCCTGACCTTCTTTCCCCTGAAACCCATTTTCAATCAGCCATTCTCTGACAAATTCTTTTGAAAGCTGTTTTTGTGATTCATTATTATCAAGTCGCTCCTGGTATTTGTCGGCATAAAAATATCTGGAAGAATCAGGTGTATGCACTTCATCAATAAGGTATATCTTTCCATCTTTCTTTCCGAATTCATATTTGGTATCGACAAGAATCAGTCCTTTATCTGCAGCCAGTTTCGTTCCCTGTTCGAATAATTTCAGGGTGTATTCCTCAAGCTTCTCATAATCCGCTTTCGAAACCAACCCCTGCTTAATAATCTCATTCCTGGAAATATCTTCATCGTGTCCTTCGTGCGCTTTAGTTGTAGGTGTAATAATTGGATTATCAAATTGCTGATGCTCTTTCATCCCTTCTTTCAGGGGGATACCACACAATTCCCTTTTTCCTGCTTTGTATTCTCTCCATGCATGCCCTGTAAGATAACCTCTTACAACCATTTCTACAGGAAAAGGTTCCGCTTTATGACCGATTGTTACATTTGGATCCGGGGTTTTTATTTTCCAGGTAGGAACGATAGAACTGCTGGCATCCAGAAATTTATCTGCAATCTGGTTCAAGACCTGCCCTTTATAAGGAATGCCCCTGGGCAAAACAACGTCAAAAGCTGAGATGCGGTCTGTAACAATCATTACAAGAAATTCATCAGCAATGTTATACACATCCCGAACTTTACCTTTATAAAAATCTTTTTGCCCTGGTAACCAGAAATCGGTCTCAAAAATAGGATTTTGCATAGCTGTCATTTATTTGTATTATTATTACTAGATTTATTATAAGCTTCCACAATATTTTTAACGAGTTCATGCCTTATTATATCGCGTTTATCAAAGTATACAATAGCAATACCCTTAATTCCGGAAAGGATATTCATTCCTTCAATTAACCCTGACTTCTGTCTTTTGGGAAGATCAATCTGGGTAATATCGCCGGTTACAATAAACCTGGCATTCTTACCCATGCGGGTCAGAAACATCTTTAATTGATTTACTGTTGTATTCTGAGCTTCATCAAGAATTACAAAAGCATTATCAAGAGTTCTTCCTCTCATGTAGGCCAGTGGAGCAATTTCAATAATTCCCTCTTCAATGAATTCGGTCAGTTTTCTTGGATGAAACATATCTCTAAGCGCATCATAAAGAGGCTGCAAATAGGGATCTAATTTTTCTTTCATATCACCAGGCAGAAAACCCAAATTTTCTCCTGCTTCCACGGCAGGTCTCGTTAGTATGATTCGTTTCACTTGTTTCTCTTTAAAAGCTTTCACTGCCAAAGCAATGGCTGTATAAGTTTTTCCCGTTCCTGCGGGTCCCACAGCAAAAATCAGATCATTGTTTTCATGTTCTTTAACAAGCTTTCTTTGGTTAACAGTCCTTGCTTTAAT
>CAZWHH010000508.1:0-2059 GCA_964633615.1 uncultured Bacteroidales bacterium
AATTCCGGCCAATTAAAAGAATAAAGGTTTACGCAGATAATCATTAATTCAATATACCGTACCTACGGCACTCTAATTTACGGTGGTGCCTGATGCTACCGGCATATCGTCCCTACGGGACTGGGAAACAAAAAGTTCCCTGTTTTAGCTGTTTTCAATACGCCAAAGCCCGTTAGGGCTGGCATACCGGCAGATATGATGGTTCCACGTTCATTGGAGTCTCGCAGGGACGATATGTTGATTTTACGAATACCAGCCCGGAATCAAATTCACAAACCGCTCAGTCGTTCTAAGCGGCTTAGGGGATGAGTGATTATGTTATCCGCGCTTTTTAGATAATCTGAATACAGAATCCAGAGCTGTTTTTTTGTGTATTTTAAATTATTTGTTTTATTTTAGTTCATTAAGTTTGATTGCAAAGAGAGACTAAACAAAATCAGACATTTAACGTACATTTTTTTATTAATAAAAACCCTGGAATTATGAGAAAACTGAGCATTCTTATTGCTATTATTTTGTTTATGGCAGGCTGTAGTAAGCCGCCAGAAAATCAAGCTGTCCTTGAAGGAAACCTTAAAGGAGAGATCCCTGATTCAATTGAAATCAAATTTCACAAAAATGATTATTTGGAAAAACCTGTCATCCAAACCGTTCAATTAGATGAGAAAGGAACATTCTCTATTAAGCTGCCAGTGCAGGAACTGAAAAAATTTAGAGTGCAGTTGAATCCTGAAGAGGAGGTTGAAATGATGCTGAAACCAGGATGGAATATGATGCTGCAAGCAAAAATAAAGGAAGATTTTTCATTGGATACACTTAATTTTGAAGGCAAAGGAGGGCAGGAGAATGAAATCTACCAACGGTTTGACAAAATAGCGTTTAAGGCTTATGATCACATCCGCGAGAAACCAGCCCGGTTCATTGAAGTGTTAGATTCCCTGGAAAAAGAGATGACCACCCTGATGCAGAATAAAGAAAGCCTGGATGAGGATTTTCTCTCCATGATGAAAAATGACATCTATTATAACAAAGTAGGGAGATGGAACAGCTACAAAATGTATGCAGGAAGATATAACCACACCCTGGATACTGGTTTTGTAAACGATTTTGAAGCAAAGCTCTTGTCTGATATAAGTCTGAATGATCCGTCGCTGATGACTTCTTCCTATTTCCGGTCATTTCTGGAAGATACTCTTACTAAAGCGGCCCGGGATATGATCGACCAAAAAGCCTTAGAAGAGAAATATGAAAAAAACGAAGAACTCTATCAAGCCTATAGAGTTAATTACGTAAAAAATCTCTTCAATATTACGGACAGCCTCATAGATCAGCCTGAGATTAAAAAGCACGCCTTTTATCATGGTATGCTGAGGAATCTAAGAGTACAAACGCTGGACATGAACAAACAGATCTTCAACAATCGTTTTAAAGAAGTGGTGAAAGATGAAGAGATGCTCGATGAAGTGAAACAAAGATTGGCAAAGCTGGAAAAGCTTACCCCCGGAAATCCTGCCCCGGAGTTCTCTTATCCCGATAAAGAAGGGAACATGGTTCATTTAGATGATCTGAAGGGACAGTATGTTTATCTGGATATCTGGGCTACCTGGTGTGGGCCCTGCGTAGGAGAAATTCCCAATCTGAAAAAGCTGCATAAAAAGTATGGAGACGAGATTGCCTTTGTGAGTGTTTCTGTAGACCCCAGGAAAAAAGACTGGGAAAAATTTGTAGAAAAGAGAAACCTGGAGGGATATCAGTTGTATTCGGGGAAAAATTTTGATTCGGAAATTATCCACGATTATATGGTAAAAGGAATTCCACGCTTTGTAATGATTGACCCGGAAGGTAAGATCATCGACGTCAATGCGCCCAGACCTTCTTCCGAACAAACGGAAAAGATGATGAAGGAGTGGATTGAAGACTCCGGGAACGAAGCCTGAATATACTAAAGCCCAATAAATTTGAGAGACTGATCCGCATCGGGTCAGTCTCTTTAGCATGGTGCCGGTGAGACCTCGTCCCCGTTCAGCAAAACTTTTCGCTGAACAGGGAGATTCTTTAG
>CAZWHH010000509.1:0-2053 GCA_964633615.1 uncultured Bacteroidales bacterium
ATGATTTTATTTTTTTCCAATACTTTTTTTACCTGATCAGCAACGCTTTCATTATGGTATTGATCTTTTGTTTTTCTGTAAAAAGAAGGCCTTGTTTCCAGCAGGTAATTTCTGATATTATCTAATTTCTTATTGGTTGAATGAAATTTTTCAGCGTAATACTTATCAAGCCGGGCAAGATAATCATTAATTTCACTTATAATTAGCTTATTGATGTTTTTCAGCTGCAATTTATCCAGGTATTTAAAATTTAAACCGGTTTCTTCCATTTCATTGCCCACTTCATTTCTGAGAAGCGCCAGGTCATTTTTTATTTGCTCTTTAATATCATCTTTATGGCTGAATTTCAGATTTTTCTTGATGTATTTTACTTTTTTCTTTAGTTCAGGAATAAAATATACTTGTTTGAAATTTGCTTTGCTTTCTTTTTTTTCCAGGTCATAGAAGTGTTGTTCGTATTCATTATTTTTAAACTGATTAACCATTAATGCTTCATACGACCATCTGGTAGGCATAACTTCTGCAATCATAGGTACTTTTTCCACACTTGATATGCTGCGGTTTAATTTATCAAAAGGGAACATGGCACCGCTCAGTATCATCATAGGAATCATCAGAAGGGGGATAATGATATAAATAGTCACAGCAGAATTGAAGGAGGCAGAAATGTTTAAGCCCAGCATATTTGCAAAAAGTGCTGTCATGAAAAGTGCCAGCCAGTATTCGAAGTACATTCCCCTGATTTCCAAAAGGCTGTTTGCAATAACAACAAATAAAACTGATTGTATGGCTGATATGGCTGTTAAAATAAGAACTTTTGAAGACAGGTAGCTGGATTTACTTAGGTTGAGGAATTGCTCCCTTTTCAAAATTTTCCGGTCTCTGAATATTTCTTCCGCGCTTACTGTCAGTCCTAAAAACAGGGCTACAATAAGAGCCATAAAGATATAGATGGGGATGTTTTCATTAATTCTGAAAATATATTGGTCAGAGGTCGGATCAGGAACGTACCGAATGATATAAGAGAGAATGAAGCCTAATACCGGGGCTTCCAGCAGGTTTAAGGCTACATATTGTTTGTTACTGATTTTGGAGAGGAAATCCCTGATGGTATATATTTTAAATTGAGTAAACCACGAGGGTATTTTGGTGGACGAGGGAGGTTCCTCATCGATCTCTTTAACATGTTCAATATTGATGTTATCGTGGAGTTTTTCCTCCCATTTTTTGGGAGAAACTTTTCTTTTGTCGGTATATCTTCCATATTCATCAACTACCCGGGCTTCCATGATGTTGAAAATAAGTTCGGGATTGACATTTCCACAAGTGGGGCACTCACCCACATCGCTGTTTATTTGAGCATCCAGGCGTTTGAAATACATGACACTTTCGACCGGATTACCATAATAAGTCATGTATCCCCCTTCATCAAGGATGATCATATTGTCAAACATCTTGTATATTTCTGAGGAAGGTTGATGGATGACAACAAAAATAAGTTTTCCTTTTAGGGTGAGCTCACGCAGGAGGTCCATTACATTTTCAGAATCTCTTGATGACAATCCGGAAGTAGGTTCATCCACGAAAAGGATGGCGGGTTCACGAATTAATTCCAGGGCAATATTCAGTCTTTTTCGTTGTCCACCGCTTATGAGTTTATTCATAGGCGATCCGACTTTCAGGTGTTTAATTTCCCCCAGTCCCAGATTGTATAATGTTTTATTTACCAGGTTTTTCAGTTCATCATCTTCTTTATCGCGAAAAACCAGTTTTGCATTGTAATATAAATTTTGAAAGACAGTAAGTTCTTCTATCAGGAGGTCATCCTGGGGAATGTATCCTATGGAACCTTTTATTTTGGATTCCTCTGAGTGCAGATTGATTCCATTGATTCGTATTTCACCGGTCGTTGGTTTGTTGATCCCTGAAAGAATGTTCAGAAGAGTTGTTTTTCCGGCCCCACTGGCTCCCATAATACCAATTAATTTGCCCTGTGTCTCTGAAAAGTTAATATTTCTTAACCCAATGGCTCCGTTAGGGAATTGATAACCTA
>CAZWHH010000510.1:0-2052 GCA_964633615.1 uncultured Bacteroidales bacterium
GGTAATGGCAGCCTACTTAAAACAAACATTTGAAAGGCGAAAACCTGAAAATGTTAAGGAAATAAGAGAAACTGTGGTTGAGGCAGGCAAGATGAGAATTCGCCCCACTTTGATGACAACCGCAACAACATTGCTGGCACTGCTCCCAATCTTATCCTCATCAGGACGAGGGGCAGATGTGATGATTCCAATGGCCATACCAACTTTTGGAGGCATGTCCATCCAGGTGATCACGCTTTTTGTTGTACCTATTCTATATTCACAATGGAAAGAACGAAAATTTAAAAACGCTTAATTAAAAAAGAAAATGATATATAAACATATACTCCTGATACTTGCTGTAGTCTTTACACTGCAGGCAAAATCTCAGGAACAGGATTTAAGCAAATATTTGAAAGAGGCCGGTGAAAATAACCCTGAGCTCAGGGCAACCTATCACGAATATTATGCTGCACTGGAGAAAGTTCCCCAGGTTGGTGCTTTGCCGGATCCGAAGTTAAGTTTCGGGTATTTTATAAGTCCGGTTGAAACAAGGCTGGGACCACAGCAAATGAAATTTTCCGTTTCACAAATGTTCCCATGGTTCGGAACATTAAAAAAACAGGAAGAGGCTTATGCTGAAAAGGCGAAAGTAAAATACCAGCAATTTCTTGGCGTAAAAAACAAAGTGTATAAAAAAGTGAAATTGAAATGGTATGAACTCTATAAAGTGAAGGAAGAAATCCGCATCACAAAGGAGAATCTTGATGTGCTTTATTCTCTGAAGCAAATAACGGAAAGAAATTACGAAACCGGAAAGACTGAAATGACAGATGTGCTGAGGCTTGACGTGAACATAAGGGAGCAGGAGAATAAGCTGGAAGATCTGCGGGAACAGCTTTCAACTACTAAAACTGAATTCAATTTATTACTGAATAAAAACAAAACAGCGGAATTAAATCCACCGCAAAAAATGAGTCCGGACACATTTGATCTCAGTTATTATCGTGACTCTGTCAGCAACAATCCTGATCTGAAAGCTTTGGAACATAAGGTCACATCGCTAAAATATCAGCAGGAAGTGGCAAAAAAGAAAGGATATCCAAACATATCTCTTGCGCTTGATTATGCAGTAATAGGTAAAAGGCAGGATATGCAGGTGGCAAACAGTGGACAGGATATTATAATGCCTATGGTCGGAATTTCAATTCCGCTTTACAGGAAAAAGTACGATGCAATGAAAAAAGAGAAGAAACTTCAGCTTAAAGCTGTAAAATCTGAGCAGCAAAGCAAAACAAACAACCTTTCTTCAGAATATAAGAAAGCAGAAGAACAGTACCTTGATGCGATGCGGAAAGTAGATTTATACCGGGAGCAGAGCAGTGAAACCGAAAGAATCTATAATCTGCTGGAGATGAACTATTCTTCCGACGGCGAAAATTTTTACGAATTATTGAAGACCCGTCTTATGGTATTGGAATTTGAACTAAAACTGGAAAAAGCAAAAGCAAACCAGAATATTGCTGTCGCTAAATTAGAGTACTTAACCAATCAAAAATAACAAGTCATGAAGATCAATATAAAACGAAAAGATATAATTAAAGGAGCTGCACTTTTAGCCGGGGGAGTTTTAATAGGCGCCCTTCTGTTCAGTGCTTCCGGTGATAAGGCCGGAGAAAAAAATATTGAGGTGGCAGAAGAACATGCACACGATGAACAAGTGGAAGGAGAAACAACCTGGACTTGCTCAATGCACCCGCAAGTCAGACAAGACGAACCAGGGGACTGCCCTATTTGCGGAATGGAACTGATTCCGGCAGAAGAAGCAGGTGGAGACGGATCTGACCAAGGCCCAGGCGAATTCAACATGACCGAAACGGCTATGAAGTTGGCAAATATTCAAACTTCCACAGTAAAAAAGGAAAAGCCTGAAAAAGAAATCTTGTTGACAGGGAAGATCAAAATGGATGAGCGTTTAATAAATACCCAGGCTGTTCATTTTCCGGGCAGGATTGAAGAACTATATCTGAACTTCAAGGGTGAATATGTGAATAAAGGGCAAACTATTGCTAC
>CAZWHH010000511.1:0-2049 GCA_964633615.1 uncultured Bacteroidales bacterium
GGTTCTGTAATTATTATCATGGATGCCCCGGGAAAATTTACCAGGGGACTGACAATCATGGATGATCATCTGTGGGCAGCGGATTCACAGAATGATGAGCTCTACCAGTTAGTAATCAGAGATGATGAAAAATTCAAACGCTCAAATCCCCATAAATCGAGGGTAACTTATACTCATCAAATCACTAATTATGGCCCCGGAAAAGTCAAAGAAGCCAATGTTCATATTGCCATACCTAAAAACAGGCCCAACCAGGAATTACATGGAAAAATTCAATATACTCCTGATTATTCCGATGTAGTAACAGATAAGTGGGGTCAGAAAACCGCCCATTTTCAAAGAAAAAATATTGAGCCCACTGAAACCAAACGTTTTGAAATGCAGGTAGAGTTTACCACGTACGAGACACGATACTATATTTTCCCGGATAAAGTGGGATCCTTTTCTGACATTCCGCAAAAAATAAAAGATAAATACCTTGAAAACAATGAAAAGTATCAGCTTGAGCACCCGGTAATTCAGGATGCCCTGAAAAAAGCCATCAAGAAAAAAGACAATCCTTACTGGGTCGCCCGTGATATATTCAACCATATCATTGACAACATGTACTATGAGATGGTAGGAGGCTGGAATACTGCCCCGGCTGTGCTGGCAAGAGGAAATGGTTCCTGTTCAGAATATTCTTTCGTGTATATCTCCATGTGCAGAGCCGCGGGAATTCCTGCAAGGTATGTTGGTTCTGTGGTTATTCGTGGCGATTATGCCAGCATGGATGATGTATTTCACAGATGGGTTGAGATCTATCTCCCCGGCTACGGATGGATCCCGGTGGATCCCAGCGGAGGGGACCAGAAAACACCCAGAAACCAGGCAAATTACATCGGGCACCTGTCCAACAGATTCCTGATCACTACCCAAAGTGGTGGAGGCTCAGAAACAATGGAATGGACTTACAACTCTAATGATAGCTGGGTGACAGACCCTAAAACGTATGTAGTGTCAGACCACTTTGCTGATTGGGAACCCATTGAGTAATCTGATTCCAATTTATTCATAAATATTCTAATAATAATTCTCCGGATACTCTGTTATTCTATATGCAGATTATCCGGAGAACATTAAAGAATGTCAATGTAAATAGTTCAATAATCCCTGTTTTTTCTCTGTAAAAAGATCGAACAGTTCAGGCAGAAAAATGTAATATCAATTAAAGGAATTTATGAATCAGGAAAAAATTGAAAAAAAGAAACTTATATATAGTCTCCTGTTTCCGGGTTTGTTTGTTTTGCTTTTATGGATCATTAAGATTATTGAACTTGTGCTGGATGTAAGCTTTGTTGAATATGGCCTCTATCCCTTAAAAACAGAAAATCTTTATGGAATCATTACCAGTCCGCTAATTCATTCAGATCTTGCGCATTTACTGGCCAATACTATACCTATTATCATTCTGGGATCCGGAATCTTTTATTTCTACAGATCAATTTCTTTCAAAGTGGTTATACTCATCTATCTTCTCTCTGGTTTGTGGCTATGGTTTGGCGGCCGGCCAGCTTATCATATTGGTGCAAGCGGCCTTATCTATGGTTTTGCCTCCTTTCTTTTTCTCAGTGGGATTATCAGAAAATATGTCCCCCTGATGGCCATTTCACTTTTGGTAGCATTTTTGTATGGTGGATTAATATGGGGGGTCTTGCCTATTGACATGAAAATATCATGGGAAGGCCACTTATATGGAGGAATTGCAGGCCTGGTCGCAGCTCTCTTTTACAAAAAACAAGGCCCGCAGCGAAAAAAATACGACTGGGAAATTGAGGAAGAATATGAAGAAGAGGGCATAGATGACGAGTACGACCTAATGATCAAATATCATTTTAAAAACAAAAAACGCAATGAAAAAAATTCTTAATCCTTTTCCCCTTTTATTTCTCTCTTTTATATTTGTCTTTTTTCTTAAGCTGAACGGCCAGGAAAATAATTTCACAGAAACCGGGTATGCCTCTTTTTATGCAGACAAATTTGAAGGAAGGCTTACTGCCAGCGGAGAGA
>CAZWHH010000512.1:0-2048 GCA_964633615.1 uncultured Bacteroidales bacterium
TCTACCATGAAATAAAAAGAGGAGCTGATTTTGGTGAAATGGCCAAAAAATATTCTGAAGACAAATCTTCTTCTAAAAAAGGAGGAGAATTGCCATGGTTTGGAGTGGGAAGAATGGTCCCTGAATTTGAAAAAATAGCATTTCAGCTTACCGAAAAAGGACAAATATCAAAACCCTTCAAAACAAAAGTGGGTTGGCATATTATAAAACTAATTGATAAAGACAAATTAGGGACTTTTGAGGAAGAAAAAAAGGAATTGAAGAAAAAAGTGATAAGCAATCCAAGATACAATATAGCTCAAGATTCTTTAATTAAAAAGCTTAAGGTACAATACCATTATCAACTGTTTCCTGACAATCTAAGTGAAATAAAATCATATGTTGACACTGATAATCAAAAAGTTAAATGGGATTCACTAAAAAATAATCTGAATTCGGATAAACCCCTTTTCTCTATAAAGAATAAAAAAATCACACAACAACAATTCATCCGGTATTTATTGAACCAGGAGCAGCTAAAAAAACAATACAGTGGAAACCTCCTGATTGATAAAGCTTTTATTCACTTCAAAAAAGAATCTATTATTGATTATGAATTTAAAAGATTACCTGCAAAGTATCCTGATTATAAATATATAACAAAAGAATATCACGATGGAATCTTACTTTTTGAGATCATGGATAGAAAGATCTGGAGAAAAGCTACAGAAGATACTGCTGGCTTAAAAAAATTCCATGAGAGTCATAAGAAAGATTATATGTGGGATGAGAGATATAAAGGTAAAATCTATATTTGTGAAAATAAAAACATCCTTGACAAAGTTAAAAAAATGAAAAAAGGGGGTCTTTTCAAAAAGAAATACAGCGATCAGGAACTATTGAATGAAATTGATAACAAGTATTTAAAAATTGAAAAAGATACCTACTCAAAGGGAGAGAGTCCAATAATTGATAAAGTGGTTTGGAATATTAAGAGAAAAATACCCGAAGAACGAAGATTCCATATTGTGGAAGGAGAAAAAATAGATCCACAGCCTAAATCTCTCGAAGAAGCAAGAGGACAAATTCTTTCAGATTACCAGGATTACCTGGAGAAACAATGGATCAAAAAGCTGAGAAAAAAATATACCATAGAGGTTCATGAAGAGGTGCTAAAACAAATAAAAAATTAAAAATGAAGACAATCCAATCAATAGCAGTGTTTCTTATCGTTCTTGCATTTTATAGCTGCAATCAAAATCCTGAAAATAATAAACAACCCATTGCAAAAATACACGACAACTATCTTTATTTATCAGATATCAAGGAAGTGATACCTGATGGCAGAAAGGGAGAAGACAGCGTGGTTATAGCTAAAAATTATATCAACAATTGGATAAAAAAACAACTTTTATTGAAAAAAGCAGAAGTAAATCTTCCCGATGATAAAAAAGATGTTGAAAAAGAAATAGCTGATTACAGGTCGTCATTATTAATATACCGTTATCAACAACAACTCATTGACCAAAAACTTGACACCGTAATCAAAAAGTCAGAGCTCAGAAATTATTATGAAGAAAATAAATCTAATTTTATTCTGGATCAGATTCTCATTAAAGCCATTTATATTAAGTTACCTGTTAATTCACCCAATATTGAAAATGTAAAAAAATGGTATAAATCAGATAATGAAGAAGATTTCTCGAGATTGGAGGATTACTGCTATCAATATGCTGAAATTTTTGATAATTTCAATGATGACTGGATTGAATTTAACAAAATTAACAATATCATCCCGGAGAAAATTAAAAATCCCAAAAGGTTCCTGAAATATAACAAATACATTGAATCGGACGACAGTGTTAATCTGAACCTCGTAAAAATTAACGATTATCGTTTAAAAGGGACTGAAGCCCCTTTTACATACGTTGAAGATAAAATAAGTAGTTTAATTCTGAATAAAAGAAAGCATCAGTTACTGGAAAAGCTGGAAAAAGATATTTATAACGAAGCATTAAACCATAACGAATTTAAAATCTATTAAAATTAAATATAATTATGCAAATTTT
>CAZWHH010000513.1:0-2046 GCA_964633615.1 uncultured Bacteroidales bacterium
AAGCTTTCTTTTTTATCTACTACAAAACCGGCATTTCGAAGTGTTTTAATATACCGGTAGGCTGTTCGCTTTGAAACATCAAGGTTTTGACTGACTTCATCAAGACTTCTTCCGTATTTGCAATTCAGCATCAGCAGAAGCTCCAGTACACGTTGTATTTTAGGTTGTTTACTCATATATTTCTTTTTTATCTGTTAAATCTTTGTCCTCTTTCACACTAATTTAATATTTTATTTTGAAATGATTCCGAAATATTAAAACATTAGTCCTGGTTTTTACGTTTCAATCTACACATCAAAACTGCTTATTTATGTCCAACTACACACAAATTCTGACCCTCGAAAATGAAATGGAAGCACAGCGTATCACAGCTATTCTGGAAGAAGAAAAGATTCCTCACGTAATACGTTCTTATCATGATTCTATGTATGACGGAATCTTTCAGGCACAGAGAGGCTGGGGAGCCCTTGAAGCTCCTGAACAATACGCGGAAAAGATTACATCCATTTACGAAAAAATGAAAAATATAGAGGAGTAGATATTATAAAATCAAATATAAATATCTGATAATAAAAAAGCAGGGACAATTAGGATCCCTGCTTTATCGATTCAGAGGAAAATGAAAATCTGTTAGAATCTATAATTTATACCAAGAGACAGATCCCAGGATAAATCAGTTCCTGCCTGAGACAACATCCTATCTTCAGTAATAATAATGTTTGAATTATCTCTTATAAAATTTATTCCTGCTCCTCCCATTACATCAATGGAAAAATTATTAAACAAATCTAATTCCATTCCAAGTCCAATGTAATGTTCAATGGTGTTGAGAGTAGGTGCGGCAAACGAATTTTCAAAAATAGTTTCAGATTCAATGACATCAAAATCTTTACGAAGGGCACTGGTGCCGGAGGTAAACATTACAAACTTATACATTACGTAAGTCTTGAACTTGTGATTACTCAAATTAAAAGATTCATCTTTATTAGCTTTTCTATTCAAAAATATCTTATGCCTGAATAAGAATCCTTGTTCATCAGATCTGTAAGAACCTGTGCTAATACCTATTTCAAATGTCCTGCGTCCCAATGTATAATTCCCTTCTACAAACATGCGATCATTTAATAATCTGCTGGATTCTAAACTGAAACCAAAGCCATACATTTCATTTTCAAAAACAGATCCCTGAGAATAACCTGCTTTCCCAACAACTAATAATATAAATAAAAGGGTTGTTGCTTTTACTAATCTTACTATTCTTTTTAAATTTTTCATTTCTCCTCCTGACTTGTTTTTAAGTAAATTGTCTGACAACCATATTACAACTTACATACCAACCTTTTCAATTCATTGATCACAAACCTCTTACACGCTATTGCCTTAGATGTGCGGCCGTTTGTGTGTAAGATTATACACATACAAAATATAGAAACAAAAGAAGGGAAAGATGTCGTATTGCTTATTTAACGATATTTTGGAATTAATACAAGGAGTATGCGCACAAAATGTTTGTGTAAGAAAACACACAAAATGTAAAAGTATGGAGAACTAAACTTCACCAGAACCAACCCCGGAACTTAAAAACAATATTTTGGGAAATGAAGATAAAATATCAGGAAACAACTTTATTAATTCAGCTCACAAGTTCCTGCTGATTAAATGGGTGAAAATCCAGACACAGTCACTCAGGTCCTTTGCTTTCCTTTCATAACCCACATCAGAATTGAGTGAACTCTTAAAACAATTTCAACTGGGTATCGTCCTCTTGCTTTTTCCTGTAGGTTTCTTTTTCTGTTTCGGTCAATTCCTTTTCAATTCGATTCAGGAAGGGGCTTCTTTGCATTTTCCTTTCCTGACCCATTAAGAATCGCTTTTTCGCATGAGTGATGTACAGGTAGGATTTTGCCCTTGTCATTCCTACATACAGCAATCGTTTTTCTTCCTCTTTATCGATCTCCTGATTCCGGAACATTTCGTAGGGGATCAATCCTTTTTCACAACCGGCAATAAATGCACATTGAAATTCAAGTCCTTTGGAAGCATGCA
>CAZWHH010000514.1:0-2046 GCA_964633615.1 uncultured Bacteroidales bacterium
AACAGGCAGTTCAGAATGATTGATAATATCCTGGGCTGTGGAACCAATAAAATACTGGTGAATATCCATTTCTCTTTGGGTCATCATCATAATAAGGTCTGCCCCAATTTCTTCTGCATATTCATTAATGATCTCGTAAATAAAGTTTTTTTTGCAAACTTTTAATTTAACGTCACTTTCCACTTCATACTTTGTAAATATTCTCTGAATTTCTTCCAGAGTCTTTTGGAATTTGATCTTTTTGCTTAGCCAGTTCGATTGAAGGACTGATAAAATACTTACACGGGCTCCAAGAAATTTTGCTACTTCTATTGCTTTTGCAATTTTCTTTTTAACAGGATGAGTGAGGTCCAGGGGCAATAAAATATGGTCGTCTGTAGTAACTTCATGACAACCTTTGATAGTGATTACCGGAATCTGAGCTTCACTAACTATATGATGAGTATTGGTTCCTGTAATATTTTTTTTAAAGTCTGAGGAGTCTGTTCTACCCATGATAATCAATACAGGTTTTATTTCATTCGCCAGATTAATAATTTGACGGTAAACTTTCCCTTTTTTTATGACGGTCTTTGCTTTTATATTTTTTTCTTCTAGGTTTTTGTCACTGGAGACAAGTTCATCCAGTTTGGCTCCAGCTTGTTTTATTATTTCAGCTTTTTGTTCTTTTTTTAAAACAGCACCTGTAAAAATGCCGGTTTCTTCAATTACATAAAGCAATGTAAGGCTGCAATTTGTAGCCTTTGCTATTACCTTTGCATATTCAAAGGCTGCCATGGATTGGATTCTGAAGTCAACCGGGACCAAAATTGTTGATTTATTATTCATGACTTTGAAAAGTTTGAATTCATCTACAAAAATACAAAATAATAAGAATTTATTGTTTCTATAATTAGGATAAAGGCAGCCTTTTTTCTATATGAGCGTTTGCTGCATATCAGTCACCTACAACTTCTGATTCTATGGAAAACTTTTTCTTTTGATCTTTTATATTTTTCAGTATACTTATAGTCAGCAATTTTCGTAAAACTAATTTAAATTGTGAACATTCAACGGAGAAAAAGCAGTGATAATATCTCCTTCATCTTTGTATAGCGTTTTCCTTGTATGTCCCAGCATCCACATCACAATCATAAAATCACCACCTGCTGCAACGGCATTTACAAGAGTAGGTATGAATATCCAGGGTAGAGCGGGAAGAGGTAATAGAGCAATTAGTATAAAACCAAGCAGGGTTAATACGAAAAATGGTGCCAGTCCATTAACTATCATTGTGTTACGATTAACAAGGTGTTTGGGTGCTTTTGCATAAATAACCAAACCTTTCATTCCTATCCGGGGCTTTTGCCCTTTGCTGAAGAAGAATATTGAGGAATGAATGAGTTCATGGAGATATAAAATAAGTATTATTGCCATAATAATAAAAAGTATGCTAAAAAAAGGTGAAAGTCCGGGTATTGCTATTCCCAGAAAGGCCTCTTTTGTGACAGGTATATTTACATCAATTTTTAGAGCAATCAGAACAAACAATGATCCAAAAAACGGAATGCAAATGATTCGGATAATGTAGGAAAGAATAAGTTGTTTTTTGTCGTTATGGAAGTCAATAACACCTATTTTCCCATAATATTTTTCATAAGATGAATTGTTTGCCATTTTTAACTATTGCCCTATTTTAAGACTTGAAAAGAATTGAATGATTTATTGGGAACATAATAAACGTCAGTTGTTTTGATATTGGTCTTCAGTTATGTATCCCAGTTTTTTGAAAAATCTTTTTTTTGCTTTTTTTGCTATTTGCCAGTAATGTCCGTTTCTCCATAGGAAATGGCCGACTCCCTTAATGGGATAAAAATAGACTTCATTCCCGGCTTTATCCATTTTTCCGACAAATTTTTTACAATTTTTATATGGAGAAGATTGTGTATCCGATTTGCCATGAAATATTAACATGGGAGGTAAACCTTTTTTTATATTGTGTAAAGGGGAAATAGCTGTAATTTTTTCTTTGTCTTCCACAAGGTATTCGAACCAACAGCCTTTTAG
>CAZWHH010000515.1:0-2004 GCA_964633615.1 uncultured Bacteroidales bacterium
ACATTGGTGGCAGTAAAGCCAGGTGCGGCAACCATAACATGCAAGCCGGTATGTAGATTTTCGGCCCTAAGCGTTTCCAGGAAACCATGCATGGCAAATTTAGATGCAGAGTACCCGGTTCTTCCTGGTAAACCCTGAAAACCTGCAATTGAAGAGATACCGACCACGCTTCCTTTTGTTTTTAATAAATAGGGCAAAGCAAATTTTGTAGTGTAAACCATTCCCCAGAAATTCACATCCATAAGTTTTTTTAGTACAATTACATCTGTATATTCGAACAACCCGCGCATTGAAACCCCTGCATTGTTGATTAGTATATCAATTCTCCCAAATTTTTCAATTGTTTTTTCAACAAGTCTTTTGCACTCTCCTTCGAGAGTAATATCCGTTTGTACAGGTATGGCTTTATCTACATGATTGTTATTTATTTCATTCTGTATTTTATCTAATTTATTAATATTTCTTGCAGCAAGCACTACATTATAACTTTTTTTGGCCAATTCAAAAGCAAGAGCTTTTCCTATTCCCGAAGAGGCTCCTGTAATTATAGCAACTTTATGATCCATATAAGTTATTGATTGTTTAAATCGAGTATAAATGTATTGAAAATTTTTGTGAAGTTCGTTTAATTTATGGCAAAATCTGATATTTGATGAGTACTATTATTTAAGAATTTGTTTTAAAAATGTATTGCATTAATATTAAGGGTATTATTAATACTACAAAAAATCTGATAAAAATTTTAGTAAAAATATTTGAAGAATGAACAGAAGGTATTACTTTTGCAGCGACTCAGTAGCTCAGTTGGTAGAGCACTTCCCTTTTAAGGAAGAAGTCCTGGGTTCGAGACCCAGCTGAGTCACAAAAAAGCTGCCCGAAAACGGCAGCTTTTTTTATATAAGGAGAATCATTTAATAAAAATCAAAACCTTTCATAATTCTTATCCCAAAAGAAATGGAAACTTTATAATAAAATTCTAATATAAAGAGGTTTATATTTGATTATTATTTTTTTATTAAAAAAACCTTAAAAAAATTTGCAGAATAAACAGAAGGTATTACTTTTGCAGCGACTCAGTAGCTCAGTTGGTAGAGCACTTCCCTTTTAAGGAAGAAGTCCTGGGTTCGAGACCCAGCTGAGTCACAAAAAAGCTGCCCGATAACGGCAGCTTTTTTTATTGTTTCTAATCATTTCCCGATTGTTGGTTTGTATGCTTTAATATTGCTTTATTGATCATTCTCACAAAGGCCGGCCCGTTATAAATAAAACCGGTATAAACCTGAACAAGATCAGCTCCGGCCTCCAGCTTTTCAATGGCATCATCAGGACTCATAACCCCACCTACAGAAATAATAGGTATCTGATGACCTGTTCTTTCGGAAAGGTAATGTATGATATCAGTAGACTTTAAAGTGATGGGTTTACCGCTGATTCCCCCTGAACCAATTTTCTTTATCTTTTTATCCGGTGTAGATAAGTTCTCCCTGCTTATAGAGGTATTAGTTGCTATAATTCCGTCAATTGCTGTTTCAAAAAATATATCTATCACGTCATCAAGATCTTTGGTTTTTAAATCAGGAGAGATTTTTAAAAGAAGAGGCTTTCTTTTTGACTTTTCTTTTCTTATCTCTTCAAGCGCACTAATAATTTTTTTGGTAGCGTTTTTATCCTGTAGTTCGTTTAAATTTTTAATGTTAGGGCAGCTCAGGTTTATCACAAGATAATCAACATGATCGTATAACTTGATAAATGTGGTTTTATAATCTTCTATGGCCTTATGATTGGAGGTATTTGTGTTTTTTCCTATATTGCCTCCAATGATAATCTTTGGATTGTTTCTCTTTAACTGGCTCACAGCATAATCCACTCCTTTGTTGTTAAACCCCATTCGATTAATCAGTCCTTTGTCTTTAGGAATCCTGAATGATCTGGGTTTTGGATTACCCGGCTGAGGAAGTGGGGTGACTGTTCCTATTTCAATGAAGGAGAATCCCAGGTGGCTTA